>NZ_JBFTZZ010000035.1:0-65296 GCF_056406515.1 Rhizobium sp. P1_B8
CTGGCTCTCGGGATCGAAGAAGACGGCCTTGTCGAGATTGAATGCGAGGCGGGTGTTTTGTCCTGGAGCGATGCCGGTATCGGCGCGCAGGCGGGCGACGACGGATTTGCCGCCGAGCTTGGTGACGGCGAAGGTGTCGGAGCCGGCCGGCTCGACCACCTCGATCAGGCAGTCGCCCTCGGTCAGCGAGCGCGCCTTGCGGTCGGCGCCATCGGGATCGGTCAAGGCCTCCGGCCGGATGCCGAAGATCACTTGTTTGCCGGTATAGGCGGTCAGGCCATTGTTGCCTGCGATGACCGGGAGCCTCAGCGGGGCGGCATTCGGCCGGTCCAGCGAGACTTCGAGCCCGCCGGCGCCGTTCTCGACGGTGGCGGTGAGCAGGTTCATTGCCGGCGATCCCATGAAGTCGGCGACGAAGATGTTGGAGGGGCTGTTATAGATCTCGGCCGGCGTGCCGAACTGCTGCAGCACGCCATCCTTCAGCACGGCGATCTTGGTCGCCAGCGTCATCGCCTCGATCTGGTCGTGGGTGACATAGACGAAGGTGGTGCCCATGCGCTGATGCAGCCGCTTGATCTCGGTGCGCATGTCGACGCGCAGCTTGGCATCGAGATTGGAGAGCGGCTCGTCGAACAGGAAGACCTGTGGATTGCGCACCAGCGCTCTCCCCATGGCGACACGCTGGCGCTGGCCGCCGGAGAGCTGGCTCGGCTTGCGGTCGAGCAGATGACCGATCTGCAGCATGTCGGAGACTTGCCCGATCGCCTTGACACGCTCCTCCTTCGGCACGCCGCGGATCTCCATGCCGAAGGCGATGTTGCCCGCCACCGTCATGTTCGGATAGAGCGCATAGGACTGGAACACCATGGCGATGTCGCGCTTGGAGGGATGCAGGCCGCTGATGTCGCGCCCGTCGATCTTGATATCGCCGGAGGTGATCGTTTCCAGCCCGGCAATGGTGTTGAGCAGCGTCGACTTGCCGCAGCCAGACGGGCCGACCAGCACGAGAAAGCCGCCCTTTTCGAGTTCGAGGTCGATCCCCTTGAGAATGTCGACGGCGCCGAAGCGTTTTCTGAGACCGGAGATTTCGAGGAAGGCCATGGATTACCCTTTGACAGCGCCCGCCATCAGACCGCGCACGAAGTAGCGGCCGGCGAGGATATAGACGATGAGCGTCGGCACGGCTGCGATCATCGCAGCCGCCATGTTGACATTGTATTCGACCACCCCGGTCGAGGTGTTGACGACGTTGTTCAGCGCCACCGTCATCGGCATGGATTCACCTGTGCCGGCATAGGCAGAGGCAAACAGGAAGTCGTTCCAGATATTGGTGAACTGGTAGATGACGGTGACGACGATGATCGGCAGCGAGTTCGGCAGCATGATGCGGCGGAAGATCTGGAAGAAGCTGGCGCCATCGACCTGGGCGGCCCTGACCAGTTCGGTCGGAAAGGCCTCGTAGAAATTGCGGAAGAACAGCGTCGTGAAGCCCAAGCCGTAGACGACATGCACGAAGACCAGGTTGACGGTCGGATTGCCGAAGCCGAAGTTCCAGCCCGTGGCATTCTGCAGCGTTATGCCGAAGCGGCCGAGCGAGCCGAGGATCGTTGCCATCGGCAACAGCACCGACTGGAACGGGATGAAGCAGGCAAACAGCATCAGCCCGAACACCAGTGTGTGGCCGGGAAAACGCCATTTGGTCAGGACATAACCGTTCAACGCCCCCATGATGGTGGAGATCGCGACAGCCGGCACCACCATCTTGATCGAGTTCCAGAAGTAGCCCTTGATGCCGGCGCAGGTCAGCCCGACGCAGGTCTCGCCCCAGGCCTTGATCCAGGGGTCGAAGGTCGGCGATTGCGGCAGCGCCAGCATGTTGCCGTTCTGGATCTCGTCCATGGTCTTGAACGAGGTGGTCAGCATGACGAAGAGCGGCATCAGATAGAGGACGGCAAAGATCAGCAGCAGGCCGTAGATGACGGTGCGGCCGATCCAGCGGGTGTTGTTGTTGCCGCTCTGCGAGGTTGCTATCGGAGAGGTCACGCTGCTCATCGCGCCTTCTCCTTCAGTTCGGAATAGAGATAGGGAACGATGATTGCCGAGATCGTCATCAGCATGATGATGGCGCTGGCCGAACCGACGGCCATCTCGTTGCGCTTGAAGGTGTATTCATACATGAAGTTCGACGGCAGCCAGGCCGAGCCGCCGGGGCCGCCGGAGGTCAGCGCCACCACCAGGTCGTAGGACTTGATCGCCATATGGGCGAGCACGATAAAGGCCGACAGGAAGATCGGCCGCAGCAGCGGGATGACGATGCGCCGATAGAGCTGGAAGGCGGAAGCGCCATCGATCTGGGCGGCCTTCATGATCTCGCCGTCGATGCCGCGCAAGCCGGCCAGGAACATCGCCATGACGAAGCCCGACGCCTGCCAGACGCCGGCGATGACGACGGTGTAGATGACGAAGTCCTTGTTCTTGATCCAGTCGAAGTGGAAGCTCGTCCAGCCAAAATGGTGCAGCGTCTGTTCCAGCCCGAGGCCGGGATCGAGGAACCATTTCCAGGCAACGCCTGTGACAATGAAGGACAGCGCCATCGGATAGAGGAAGATCGGCCGGAGCAGCCCCTCGCCGCGGATCTTCTGGTCGAGCAGGATGGCGAGGAACAGGCCGAGCGCCAGGCAGATGCCGACATAGAGGAAGCCGAAGATCGCCATGTTGGTGATCGAGGTGTACCAGGAGGACGGCGGATCGCTCTCGAAGGTCCAGCGCCACAGCCGCTGATAGGCGCGCGCCCCGGTCAGCGCATAGGAGGGAAAGGTCTTGGAATTGGTGAACGACAGATAGGCCGTCCAGACGATGAAGCCGTAGACGAAGATGATGGTGATGACGAAGCTCGGCGCCAGCACGATCTTCGGCAGCGCATCCTGCAGCCGGCCCCTCAACGAGATCGCCGTCGATTGCCTCGGCGTCAGAACTGGATCGGTGGTCGCAACGGTGCTCATGGAATGTCATCTCCTCCCCGCAATCGGCCCCGCATGATCATCCCGTATGATCGGCGCGGAGCCTGAAGCTTCCCCGCGAGCAGGCGGGGAAGCATTTTAAGTCGACAGTGGTCTCAGCGGGCGTCGTCGATTGCCTGGACGAGCTGCTTGACGGCTTCGTCGGAGGTCTTGATCTGGCCGTGGACGAACTTCGAGACGACATCCTTATAGGCATTGGCGATGGCCGGAGGAGCGCCGTACCCTTGCGCCAGCGAGCCGAACAGCGTGCCGCCTTCGTTGGCTGCCTTCAGGTCGGCGATGCCCTTCTTGCCGCAAGCGTCGAAGTCGGTGTCGGGAACGTCGGTACGGGCCGGCACCGAACCCTTGACGACGTTGAAGGCCGACTGGAAGCTCTTCGACAGCGTTGCCGTTGCCAGCGCCACCTGGGCAGCCTTGCGGTCGTCGGGGACGTTGAACATGCCGAACATGTCGGAGTTGTAGACCACGCTGCCGTCGGTGCCGGGGAAGCGGTAGCACAGGAAGTCGGTATCCGGCGTCTTCTTGGCGGCGACGAATTCGCCCTTGGCCCAGTCGCCCATCACCTGCACCAGCGCATCACCCTTGATGACCATGGCGGTCGCTAGGTTCCAGTCGCGGCCCGAGAAGTTCGGGTCGACATATTTGATGATCGTCGCCAGATTGTCGAAGGACTTCTTCATCGTGTCGGACTTCAGCGATTCCTCGTCGAGATCGTTGAAGGCCTTCTTGTAGAATTCCGGCCCACCGGTCGACAGCACGATGGAATCGAACATCGTCGCTTCCTGCCAGTTCTGACCACCAAGAGCGAGCGGGATGACGCCGGCGGCCTTGGCCTTGTCGAGCAGCGCAATCAGCTCGTCGAAGGTCTTCGGCTGGGTGCCGCCGATCTTGTCCATCACAGCCTTGTTGATCCACAGCCAGTTGACCGAGTGGACGTTGACCGGAGCTGCAACCCACTTGCCGTCATAGACCGAGAACTTCTGCAGCGCTGCCGGAACCGACTTGTCCCAGCCTTCCTTCTTCGCCGTCTCGGTCAGATCGCCCATGACGCCGGCCTGGGCATAATCGAGCACGGTATAACCCAGCATCTGCGAGGCCGTCGGATAGGTGCCGGCCGCGACCATCGCCTTCAGCGCCGTCATCGCCGCATCGCCGCCACCGCCGGCAACCGGCACGTCCTTCCAGGCAAAACCTTCCTTCGAAAGATCCTGCTTCAATACGTTCAAAGCCGCCGCCTCGCCACCTGACGTCCACCAATGCAGCATCTGCACTTCCTTCACGGACCCTCCCTGCCGCCCGATGCTTCCCGCCATTGCAGCGGTCAGCATACGGCCGCACTCCTCCGCGCGGTTGACAATTTAAAACGTTATAAGCCTCCTGTCGTCAAGCCCTTTCTCGACTCTCGAGAAAAATATGGCTATTTCCGTAAGTTACTGAATATAATTCATATTTAATCCGTGACTAACAGAACGTAAAAATTTAAAACGTTTTCATTCGTCGATTGCACGCCGGATTCATCGTGTTATGGTATCGGCAATTCCAGCATGGAAAGCCAAGGGTGACCGAACCGTCCCGACCGCAGCGCGGCGAAAATCTCGATATCACGCATAAGCGCGGCAAGCCGACCTTGCGAACGATCGCCACGATCGCCGGCCTTGCCGTGACGACGGTGTCACGGGCGCTTTCCGATGCGCCGCAGATTTCGCTCGAGACCCGTCAACGCGTGCACCGCATCGCCCGCGAGATCGGCTATCTCCCTGACCGGGCCGCGCAGCGCCTGAAGACCGGCCGCACCAATGTCATCGCTATCCTGCTCGATTCGCACGAGGAAGTGGTCGGCTTCAGCACCTCGATCATGTACGGCATCGCCAAGGCGCTGAAAGAGACCTCCTACCATCTTGTCGTCGCCCCGAACTTCCTGTCGACGACCGATATCGAGGCCGCCGAATATATCATCCGCAATCACCTCGCCGACGGGCTGATCTTCACGCGCACCGAACCGCTCGATGCCCGCGTCCGCCTGCTGCTCGAGACCGGCTTTCCCTTCATCTGTCATGGCCGCACCGAATATTCGACGCCTCACCCCTATGTCGACTACGACAATTTCACCTTTGCCTATGAGGCGACGCGCCGGTTGATCACCAAGGGCCGCAAAAAGGTGGCGGTGATCCTGCCGCCGAAACGGCTGACCTTCTGCCAGCATATCCTGCATGGCTTCATGACGGCGGTGCGGGAGGCGGGCATCGCCTATGAGATCCCCGAGGCAGTCGATCTCGATACGCCAGCAGGCGTGCTGCGCGACTTCATCAGCAGTCGCGCTGCTGCCCCGGATGCTCCGGATGGCTTCATTTGCCCCGGCGAAGTTTCGGCGCTTGCCGTCATCAGCGGCATGAGCGATGCCGGCCGCATACTCGCCGTCGATTACGATATCGTCGCCAAGGAGACGTCCCGCCTTCTCAGCCAGTTGCAGCCGAAGGTCGACACGATCCACGAGGACCTGACGGCGGCCGGCGAGGATCTGGGACGCATGCTGCTGCAGCGCATCAACAATCCGGACGCCCAGGATCTGCAGCTTCTTCTGCCGCCGCAGATCAACTTTCCGATCGGTTAGGCTACCCGGCTGTGGGGAGCGTTGGCATCAGACCCAAAAGCCATGAAAACCCCAGTGAAATCAACGACATCTCATTCCGAAATGACGCTCACGCTTCAAAACTGTTTCCATGACGCGTGATTTGTCCTAGAAGCACCGCGTAATCCGGTCGCAGCCCACCCGGTCAAAACAAGGGATCCAAAATATGAAAACCATCGTCGTCTGCTCAGGCGGACTGGACTCCGTTTCGCTTGCCCACAAGGTCGCGACGGAAAAGCAACTTATCGGCCTGGTCTCATTCGACTACGGCCAACGGCATCGCAAGGAACTCGACTTCGCCGCCAGCTGTGCCTCACGGCTCTCCGTTCCCCATCATATTATCGACATCGCCAGCATCGGCGGTCATCTCAGCGGATCGGCCCTGACGGACAATGTCGAGGTTCCGGATGGCCACTACGCCGAGGAGACCATGAAAGCCACCGTCGTGCCGAACCGCAATGCCATCATGCTGGCAATTGCGTTCGGTCTGGCTGCGGCGCAAAAGGCAGATGCCGTTGCCGTCGCCGTGCATGGCGGCGACCACTTCATCTACCCGGACTGCCGACCGGGCTTCATCGATGCTTTCCAGCGCATGCAGAATGAAGCGCTGGAAGGTTATGCCAGCGTGAAACTGCTTGCCCCCTATGTCGATGTTTCCAAAGCGGCGATCGTTGTTGACGGCGCGAAACACGGCACGCCGTTTTCGGAGACCTGGTCCTGCTACAAAGGCGGCGAGCTTCACTGTGGACGCTGCGGAACCTGCGTGGAACGCCGTGAAGCTTTCCATCTTGCCGGTGTTCCCGATCCCACGGAGTACGAAGACCGCGATTTCTGGAAAGCGGCCGTGTCGCGATACTCGGCCACGGAGGTGCGTTGATGTACCGCATCACCAAGGAGTTTCATCTCTCCGCCTCCCATCAATTGGATCACCTGCCTGCCGACCATCAATGCGCTCGGCTTCACGGTCACAACTACATCGTCATCGTCGAATTGGCTGCGGAAAGCCTGAATGATGATGGCTTCGTTCGTGATTATCACGACCTCTCGCCACTCAAGCGCTATATCGACGAAACATTCGATCATCGTCACCTGAACGACGTCTTCGGCCATTCGAAAGTCACCTCGGAATTTCTGGCAAGGCACTTTTACGACTGGTGCAAGCAGCGCTTTCCAGAGACCTCATCCGTTCGCGTCAGCGAGACCCCCAAAACCTGGGCGGAGTACAGGCCGTGAGCGTGGGGAGCATTCGCGTCAGCGAAATCTTTGGCCCGACCATACAGGGTGAAGGTGCCTTGATCGGGCTGCCGACGGTGTTCGTGAGGACAGGCGGCTGTGACTTCAGGTGTTCCTGGTGCGACAGTCTTCACGCGGTCGACAGCGCGTTCCGGGATCAATGGATTCCCATGTCCACTGAGGCGGTCTGGCATAAGGTCACGGAACTCTCGGGGGGCAAGCCACTGACGGTTTCTCTCTCCGGAGGCAATCCGGCGATACAGCCCTTAAGGCCATTGATCGAACTCGGCCATTCCCAAGGATACCGCTTTGCACTGGAAACACAGGGAAGTGTGGCCCAAGCCTGGTTTCGCGATCTCGATATCCTGGTCATCAGCCCCAAACCGCCATCAAGCGGAATGCTGACGGACTGGGACCAGGTGGATCACTGCCTTCAATTGGCCGCCGGCGGACCGGAGGTCGCATTGAAGATTGTCGTCTTCGACGATGCCGACTACGAATTCGCCCAGCGCGCGGGTCGGCGCTGTCCCCAAATTCCCTTATTCCTTCAGCCCGGCAATCATACGCCGCCGCCGCCCGATGACGAGGACGCACGCATTGATATCGACGGCGTGATGGATCGGATGCACTGGCTTGTCGAAAGGGTGACGGCCGACCAATGGTTTGCGGTACGCGTACTACCCCAACTGCATGTGCTGCTCTGGGGTAACAAGCGAGGAGTATAAGTTTCTAGCGCTCCGGAAAGGCGAAGACATCGACCGGCTCGCCGAGCCCGCGCAGCGGGAAGGTGCCGAGGCTGTCCATGTCTTTCGCGCAGTCCGCCATTTCGACAAAGGCCCGCGACAAGAGTACCGGACGCTTGACCTCCTTAGTCAAGGTTTCAAGCCGCGAGGCGACATTGACCGCCGGGCCGATGACGGTGAAATCCAGCCGCCGGCGCGAGCCGATATTGCCGTACATGACGTCGCCGACATGCACGCCGACGCCGTAGCGCAGCGGTTCGCGTCCGTTGCCCGCATACTGCTGGTTCAATTGCGCCATCAGCGCCTGCCCTTCGCGGATCGCCTGCAGCAGATCGTGACAGGCCGTGTCCTTGCTCAGCGGGAAGATCGCCAGCAATCCATCGCCCATGAACTTCAGGATTTCTCCGCCATACCGTTCGATCGGATCCGACATGGCGTCGAAGTAATCGTTGAGCAGATGGATGACATCGTCACGCGGCCAGAGATCGGAAATCTCAGTAAAGTCGCGCAGGTCGCAGATCATGATTGCCGCACCGACGGTCGCGCCGCTGCCGCGCGTCGTGACGCCCGACAGGATCTGTTCGCTCGCATGCGGTCCGACATAGGTCTGCAGCAGCGTGCGCGCCATGATGTTCTTCAGCCGGATTTCGCTGACGAGGGTCAGTGCCGGCAACAGATCGCGCAGGAAATCGACATGCTCGTTCGTAAAACCGCCCGGCCGGCTGGTGGAAAATGTCGCGACGTGCCGTTTGCCGAAAGTGTGCTCGACTGGCCAGGCGATATACTCCGTGAGACCGTCGTCGCGCAGTTCCTGATAGAATGAATCCTCGTCGTCGGCTGTATCTTCCAGCCGTTTGCGCACCTCCTCCGCCCCCTGATGGATCGCGTTGACGGGACTCTTCAGGAACTCCGGCGTATTTTCGATACCATAGGCAAATGTGTTGATCTTCGCCTCGGCCAGGCCTTCCTTCCAGAGGATGCGGGCGCCAATCCATTGCGGATGGTTCATCCTGAAATGCAATGTCGCCCGCGCCACCGGCACTCCTGATGCCAAAAGCTTCTCGCACATCTCCACCAGGATATTGTCGATGAACCGCTCGCCGCGCGTCTCGTTCACCAGCCAGTCGAGAATCCGTCTTCTGCGGACCGGCCAAACGCCTTCGCCCGCCTCGACGGCAGTCCCGGCCTTGTTCAAAAAAGACGACATCAAAAACTCCCGCTACGCCACGTCACAGGCGAGGACCAAATTTAGTTTCCGCTGAATGTGGGCGATGAGAGAGCAAATGATAAGAGGGAGACTGCGATCAAGCCTCAGAAATCCCAGTCCTCGTCCTCGGTCGCGACAGCCTTGCCGATCACATAGGAGGAACCGGAGCCGGAGAAGAAGTCGTGGTTCTCGTCGGCATTCGGCGAAAGCGCCGACAGGATTGCCGGATTGACCTTGCACGCCTCAGCCGGGAACAGCGCCTCATAGCCCAGATTCATCAGCGCCTTGTTGGCATTGTAGTGCAGGAATTTCTTGACGTCCTCGGTCAGCCCGACGCCGTCATAGAGCGCTTCGGTATATCTAGCCTCGTTGTCATAGAGCTCGAGCAGCAGCTCGAAGGCGAAATCCTTGATCTCCTGCCTTCTCTCCTCACCGAGCCGCTCCAGCCCGCGCTGGAACTTGTAGCCGATATAATAGCCGTGCACCGCCTCGTCGCGGATGATCAGTCGGATCATGTCGGCCGTGTTCGTGAGCTTGGCGCGGCTCGACCAGTACATCGGCAGGTAGAATCCGGAATAGAACAGGAAGCTTTCAAGGAAGACGCTCGCGACCTTCTTCTTCAGCGGATCGCCGGAGCCGTACTGCTCCATGATCAGCGCCGATTTCCGCTGCAGGAATTCATTCTCCTCCGACCAGCGGTAGGCATCGTCGACGTCAGGCGTCGAGCACAGCGTCGAGAAGATCGAGGAATAGGAGCGCGCATGCACCGCCTCCATGAAGGAGATGTTGGAAAGTACCGCCTCCTCATGCTGCGTCACCGCATCCTCCATCAGCCGGATGGAACCGACGCCGTTCTGGATCGTGTCGAGCAGCGTCAAACCGGTAAAGACGCGGATGGTCAGCTGCTGCTCGACCGGCGTCAGCGTCGCCCAGGAAGGAATGTCGTTCGAAAGCGGCACCTTCTCCGGCAGCCAGAAATTGCCGGTGAGCCGGTTCCAGACTTCGAGATCCTTATCGTCCTCGATGCGGTTCCAATTGATGGCGCGCACGCGGGACGCAGGTTTGATTTGCATGTTCATCGGGTGGTCCTTTTCGGGCGTCAGCGTCTGCATGGCGAAGGGAACTGCGGAACCCTCCCGCTTCTTGCAGCGTCAGCCGCAATCAAATCATAAGGTGCAGGATACGCAGCCCTGCACCTCGGTGCCGGACAGCGCCATCTGGCGAAGGCGTATGTAGTAGATCGTCTTGATGCCCTTCTTCCAGGCATGGATCTGCGCCTTGTTGATGTCGCGCGTCGTTGCCGTGTCGCGGAAGAACAAGGTCAGCGACAGGCCTTGGTCGACATGCTGGGTCGCCGCCGCATAGGTGTCGATGATCTTCTCCGGCCCGATCTCGTAGGCATCCTGATAATAGTCGAGATTGTCGTTGGTCATGAACGGCGCCGGATAATAGACGCGGCCGATCTTACCTTCCTTGCGGATTTCGATCTTCGAGACGATCGGATGGATCGAGGAGGTCGAGTGGTTGATATAGGAGATCGACCCCGTCGGCGGAACCGCCTGCAGGTTCTGGTTATAGAGGCCGGAGGCCATCACCGCCTTCTTCAACGTGGCCCAATCTTCCTGCGTCGGAATGTGAATGCCTGACGTCTCGAACAGCGCCCTGACCGTCTCCGTCGCCGGCTCCCAGAGCTGCTCTGTATATTTGTCGAAATAGTCGCCGGAGGCATATTTCGAATTCTCGAAGCCCTTGAAGCTCGTACCGCGTTCGACCGCCAAAAGGTTCGAGGCGCGGATTGCGTGATAGGTCACCGTATAGAAATAGATATTGGTGAAATCGACGCCTTCCTCGGAGCCGTAGAAGATACGCTCGCGGGCGAGATAACCGTGCATGTTCATCTGGCCGAGGCCGATCGCATGGCTCTCGTCATTGCCCTTCTCGATCGAGGGAACCGAGGAAATGTGACTCATGTCGGAAACGGCTGTCAGCGCCCGGATCGAGGTCTCGATCGTCTTGCCGAAATCTGCCGAATCCATTGCCGCCGCGATATTCAGCGAGCCGAGATTGCAGGAAATATCCTTGCCGAGATGTTTGTAGGAAAGGTCGTCATGATATTCGCTCGCCTCGCTGACCTGCAGGATTTCCGAGCATAGATTGCTCATCGAAATACGTCCGGCGATCGGGTTCGCCCGGTTCACCGTGTCCTCGAACATGATGTAGGGGTAGCCGCTCTCGAACTGGATTTCGGCAAGCACCTGGAAGAATTCGCGCGCCTTGATCTTCTTCTTCGAAATGCGGGCATCCGCCACCATCTCGCGATATTTTTCCGTCACCGAAATCTCGGTGAAAGGCACGCCATAGACGCGTTCCACGTCATAGGGCGAGAACAGATACATATCCTCATTGTTCTTGGCGAGTTCGAAGGTGATATCGGGCACGACGACGCCGAGTGACAGCGTCTTGATGCGGATTTTTTCGTCGGCATTTTCGCGCTTGGTGTCAAGGAAGCGCATGATATCGGGATGATGGGCATTGAGATAGACCGCACCCGCGCCCTGCCGCGCCCCGAGCTGGTTGGCATAGGAGAAACTGTCTTCGAGCAGCTTCATCACCGGGATGATGCCCGAGGACTGGTTCTCGATATGCTTGATCGGCGCGCCCGCCTCGCGGATATTCGTCAGCGACAGCGCCACACCGCCGCCGCGCTTCGACAATTGCAGCGCCGAATTGATCGACCGGCCGATCGATTCCATATTGTCCTCGACGCGCAGCAGAAAGCAGGAAACCAGTTCGCCGCGCTGCTTCTTGCCGGCATTGAGGAAGGTCGGCGTCGCCGGCTGGAAACGGCCGGAAATGATCTCGTCGACCATGTCGCGGGCAAGGGCCTCGTCGCCACGCGCCAAGGCCAGAGCCACCATGCAGATGCGGTCCTCATAGCGCTCGAGATAGCGCTTGCCGTCGAAGGTCTTCAGCGTATAGCTGGTGTAATATTTGAAGGCGCCGAGGAAGGTCGGGAAACGGAATTTCTTGGCATAGGCCTGGTCGAACAGATCCCGCACGAAATTGAAGGAATACTGGTCGAGAACCTCCTGCTCGTAATATCCCTCGGTCACGAGGTAATCGAGCTTTTCCCTCAGATTGTGGAAGAACACCGTGTTCTGGTTCACATGCTGGAGGAAATATTGCTTGGCCGCCAAACGATCCTTGTCGAGCTGAATCCGCCCCCCATCGTCATAGAGGTTCAGCATCGCGTTCAGCGCGTGATAGTCGAGCGTTTCGGCTGCCTTCGGCGGCCTTTCCCCGGCGGGCTGAGCAAAAGTTTGATGCGGTTTTGCGCCCGCATCCCGCTTCAGGTTTGTTCCCGTGTCCAAAATCGTTCCATTCCGTGTTTGACCTTGGCGACGTCGTCTTCGGTACCCATGAGCTCGAACCGGTAAAGGTACGGCACTTGGCATTTCTGCGAGACCACGTCGCCGGCGAGCCCGTATGTCTCGCCGAAATTGCTGTTGCCCGCGGCGATCACGCCGCGGATGTGTCCTCGGTTTTCCGCATCGTTGAGGAAACGGATCACCTGCTTGGGAACGGCACCCTTGCCGCCGTCGCCGCTATAGGTCGGCACGATCAGCACGAAGGGTTCGCGGATATGGAACGCGTCTGCGCCACCTGGCGGAATGCGCGCCGCGCGCAGACCGAGTTTGGCGACGAACCGATGGGTGTTCTCGGATCGGCTGGAATAATAGACAATCAAGCCCATCGCTTGTCCTCAGGTCAGGAGAGCGCGCTGATCATGTCGGGACGGAAGCCCGCCCAATGCTGCTCGCCGGCGATGACGACAGGTGCCTGCATGTAGCCGAGGCTACGGACGCGATCGAGCGCTTCGGCATCCTGCGAGATATCGACGATGTCATAATCGACGCCCAGACGGTCGAGGGCGCGGTAGGTGGCAGTGCATTGGACGCAGGCAGGCTTGCTGTAGACGGTAATGGTCATGATATTCCTCGTGACGATGCGATTGGGCGCAGGACATCGATCGGAAATCTGTCGATATCCGTCGAAAAATTTTCTGATGATTTTGAGCTGTGCGGCTGTTCAGCCGCTGGGCGTACTCCGCCCTCTACCTCTAGCGGGTGGCGGCCTGAACTGAAATACTGACATGACTTCACCCCGAAGTGGCTCATGCGGAGGTTCGGGCCTGCGAAACGCGATGCGGAGATTCCCCGCAGCCATGCAACGCGACCTTCCGGACACCCCGCCCGTGGACGTTTCGTTCGAGGCAGGTCTCCTGGCTCACGGGTCAAAGCGCCTGCCCAGCCTTCCCGGAGCATCATGCTCCAGTGACCTGAAATCGGACAGTTGCTCGCCGCTTACAGTTGCGGGGGCAGCCCCGGCATTGCCGCGCCATGATGGCGAAGCGCACCGAATTCCCGTCTTAGCCGCCGATCCTCACGAATCGACGGAACCTCGAACACTAGATATAGTACGCCAATCCAAATTCGCGTCAACGGATGGTTTGTGCATTGCGTTACGACAGGTTTGAAATCGCTACGTTCCTGTGAAAATCATGGCTAACCAAAGCTTAAAGAAATCAGGCTGTGGAGAAAGTCCCGACGAGGAGAGCCTACCTATGGCCGGTCCCGCGATTTTCGATTCGAGATCGGGCCCGAATCGTCGATGGGACATCCCATCGGTGACGAATGCCGGAGGGATGAAGTCAGGAATGTTTATATCTTTATTCGAAGCAATCGTAGCGCATTGATCGTCACCAGCACTGTGGCGCCGGTATCGGCGAGAATCGCTGGCCAGAGCCCGGTGATCCCTATGATCGTCGTCACCAGAAACACCGCCTTCAGCCCGAGTGCGATGGTGATATTCTGCAGGATGTTGCGCATCGTGCGTTTGGAAAGTTCGATCATCCGCGCCACGTCGCCAACGCGTCCGTGCAGCACGGCAGCATCCGCCGTCTCCAGCGCCACATCGGTGCCGCCACCCATGGCGATGCCGATATCGGCAGCGGCCAGCGCCGGAGCATCGTTGATACCGTCGCCGACCTTGGCGACGATGAAGCCCTGGCGCTTCAATTCGCCAACGACCCGCTGCTTATCCTCCGGCATCATCTCGCCGCGCCAGTCGATGCCGAGCATACCGGCAACGGCTGCTGCCGTCCGCTTGTTGTCGCCCGTCAACATCATCGCCTTGACGCCTGCTGATTTGAGGGCAGCGAGCCCGGCCTCGGCATCCTCACGCGGCTCGTCACGCATGGCGATCAGGCCGGCCGCAACACCGTTGACGAGCAGCACCGACACGCTCTTGCCCTCGTCGTTCAGCGCCGTGATGCGTGCATCCTGTTCCGCGCTGAGCGTCCCGCGCTCGCGGGCGGCAGGCGGCGACAGCAGATCCAGCGCCTCACCGCCGACTTTGCCGCTGACACCCTTGCCCGGCAGCGCTTCCAGCTCGAAGGCCGGCGGCACGGGAACGCCATCCGCCTTGGCGCGGTTGAGGATCGCCAGCGCCAGCGGATGGCTGGAACCCTGCTCCAGCACCGCCGCGCGCGACAACACCTGCGCCTCGCTCAGGCCAAAGGAAATGATGTCGGTCACCTGAGGCTTGCCTTCTGTCAGCGTGCCTGTCTTGTCGAAGGCGACCATCGTCACCTTGCCGAGCGTTTCCAACACCGCGCCGCCCTTCATCAGCAGCCCGCGCCGCGCACCGGATGAAAGCGAGGCGGCGATCGCCGCCGGCGTCGAGATGACGAGCGCGCAGGGGCAGCCGATCAAAAGGATCGCAAGGCCCTTATAGACCCATTCGCCCCACGGCCCAGCGAACAGCAACGGTGGAACGACCGCGACAAGCGCTGCGACCACGACGACGCCGGGCGTGTAATAGCGCGAGAACCGATCGATGAAGCGTTCGGTCGGCGCCTTCGATTCCTGAGCTTCCTCCACCAGCTTGACGACGCGGGCGATGGTATTGTCGGCGGCAGCCGCCGTGACGCGAACCCTGAGCACCGCATCGCCATTCACCGTGCCGGCAAAAACGACGGCATCGACGCCCTTGCGCACCGGCGTGCTCTCGCCCGTCACCGGCGCCTCGTCGATCGCGCTCTCGCCTGAGATGATGATGCCGTCCGCCGAGATCCGGTCGCCAGGACGAACCATGATGATGGCGCCGACCGAAAGGCTTTCCGCAGGCACCTCCCGTGTCTGCCCATTGTCTTCGAGTAGCGCACTCTTCGGCACCAGTGCCGTCAGCGACTGGATGCTTTCGCGCGCCTTGCCCGCTGCCACCCCTTCCAGCAGCTCGCCAACGAGGAACAGGAACACGACAGTTGCCGCCTCTTCGCCGGCATTGATGATGACGGCGCCGACAGCGGCGATCGTCATCAGCATCTCGATCGAAAACGGTGTTCCTGAGAGGGCAGCCATGACAGCGCGCCGAGCGATCGGCACCAGCCCGATCAGCATGGCGACGATGAAGGCATAGGACGCAATCGCCGGCACGAGATGGCCGACGGCATAGGCGGCAACGAGTGCCGCACCCGAAAGGATGGTCAGCCGGCCCTTCCTACTCTGCCACCAGGGACCGGCCATCGGCGCATGGTCGTGCCCGTGCAGCCCCTCGATTTCCTTCTCGCCATGTTCGTGAGAATGGTCGTGGCGATGACTTGCATGATCGTGCCCTTCATGGTCGTGGTCATGGCCCGCGTGATCACCGTGATCACCGTGATCATGTCCATGGTCATGACGGTGCTGCGAGCCGTGTTCATGCGCAGGCGCAGCGTTTCCGGCAAGCGGCGCGACGGAATAGCCGAGCCCGGTCACCTTCTTCTCGATCGTCTTGAGATCGCTGCTGCCATCATGCCGGACGGTCATCGTGCCCGCCATCACCGAGACGGAAACATCGGCGACACCCGCCACGCGTCTGACCGCCGTATCGATCTTGGTTGCGCAGGCGGCGCAATCCATGCCGCCAACCCGATATCGTGTTTCGCTCTCAGCCATGAACCGCTTCCTTGTCAAATAGAAGCATCCCTCCTACATCCTCTAGCGACTAGAGGTGCAAGAGGAAAATTATGAAAAGGATCACGATCGGCGAAGCTGCTCGCCAGAGTGGCGTCAAGGTGCCGACGGTGCGTTATTACGAGAGCATCGGGCTGCTCGCGGCGCCGAGCCGCAGCGAGGGCAACCAGCGCTCCTTCGAACCCGCCGATATCAGCCGCCTCGCCTTCATCCGCCATGCCCGCGAACTCGGCTTCGAGATCGAGGCGATCCGCACGCTGCTCACCCTGCAGGATGATCCGCACCAATCCTGTGCCTCGGCCGACGCCATCGCCAAGGCCCGCCTCATCGAGGTCGAGCAGCGCATCCGCAGCCTGAGGGCGCTGAAGGCCGAGCTGGAAACCATGGTGGAAGGCTGCGGCCACGGCCGCGTCGACCAATGCCGCGTCATCGAGGTTCTCGCCGACCACGGCCAGTGCACGCATCCCCACCACTGATCTCCGCCCTTGCAGGCGATCCGCGCCCGCGCCAAAAGTGAACGAGACAGAATCGGGCGAAGACATCAATGAACCAGAAGCGGATTGCAATCATCGGCGGCGGCCCGGCGGGTCTAGCGGCTGCCGAACTGCTTTCCCGTTCCGGTCATGCGGTGACCGTCTATGACGCCATGCCGACCTTTGCCCGCAAGTTTCTGCTGGCCGGCAAGTCCGGTCTCAACATCACCCATTCCGAGGATTATGCCCGTTTCACCACGCGCTTCGGAGCGGCCTCCGCCCGTCTGCGCCCCGCTCTTGATGCCTTTACCCCTGATGATATCAGGAATTGGGCAAGCGAGCTCGGGACGGAAACCTTCATCGGCTCGTCCGGCCGGGTTTTTCCGAAGGTGATGAAGGCCTCGCCTTTGCTGCGCGCCTGGCTCAGGCGGCTGGAGGCACAGGGCGCCACGCTGCGCACCCGCCACCGCTGGACCGGTTTTGCCGAAGACGGCTATGTTTTCGAAACGCCCGAAGGGCGCGGCATCGTCCATTGCGACGCAGCCCTGCTGGCGCTCGGCGGCGCAAGCTGGCCGCGCCTCGGCTCGGATGCTACCTGGGTACCTTGGCTGGCCGGCAGGGGTGTGGAAATTGACACTTTTCAACCCGCCAATTGCGGCTTCGTCGTCGGCTGGAGCAGGAACTTCAGCGAGCGTTTCGCCGGCGAGCCGGTAAAATCAGTCACCGCCACGTCCGAGGCCGGCACTTTTCCCGGCGAATTCGTCATCACCGGCAGCGGCATCGAAGGCAGCCTCGTCTATACCCATACGGCCGCGTTGCGCGACCGGCTGCCGAACCATGGCAGCGCCGTCCTGACGCTCGACCTCGCACCGGGCCGCGCCATCGAGAGGCTGAGCCGCGACCTTGCGCGGCAGGACGCCAAATCGAGCTTTTCAAACCGCCTGCGCAAGGGCGCCGGCCTCGACGGCGTCAAGACGGCGCTGCTCCGCGAACTCGCTCCCGAGCGCGACCGAACCGATCCGGAGCGTCTCGCACGCATGATCAAGGCCCTGCCGGTGCCGGTGATCGAAACCCGCCCGATCGCCGAAGCGATCTCCTCAGCCGGCGGCATCCGCTGGAGCGGCGTCGACGAGAGCTACATGTTGAAGGCACTGCCGGGCACCTTCGTCGCCGGCGAAATGCTCGACTGGGAGGCGCCGACTGGTGGCTATCTCCTCACCGCCTGCCTGGCGACCGGCCGGGCGGCAGCCCGTGGCATCGAGGCCTGGCTGCAGCGCTAGAGCGCTGGAAGCTGTCAGCCTTGAGGCAAAACAACAAGATCATCATCAATCAGACCGAGGCCGGATGGAAGGTCATGGCGAGACCATTCATGCAGTAGCGAAGCCCGGTTGGCTTCGGGCCGTCATCGAAGACATGGCCGAGGTGACCGCCGCAACGGCTGCAGTGCACGGCGGTACGTGCCATGCTGAAGGTCGTGTCGCCGGTTGTGCCGACAGCATTTTCAAGCGGCGCCCAGAAGCTCGGCCAGCCAGTGCCGCTGTCGAATTTGGTGGTCGAGGAAAAGAGGTCCTGGTCGCAGCCGGCGCAGGCGAAATTGCCCTTTCGCTCCTCATGCAGCAAGGCACTGGTGAAGGGATGTTCCGTCCCCGCCTGGCGCAGGATGACATATTGATCCGGCGTCAGCAGCTTGCGCCATTCCTCCTCGGTGTGGGTCACCGCAAACCTCTCGCCGGCGATTGCCTTGCCGGCCAGGCCTGAGCGAACCGCAAGCGCCCCAAAAGCAGCGCCCATCAGCAACAATCGTCTGTTCAGCATGGTCGGATCTCCTCATCTGGCAAACCTTGCTTCTGTACAGAACTACGAGGGAGAGGGGGCATTTGTTACGCCATGGCTGCCCAAACACCGAAATGTGATTTCAGCCACTTTCGTCAGGAGGCGCCGCACGCTGACGAGCGCCAGCGCCGGCCGATTGCAAACCAGCCGCTTTTCCATCAGAGTGTGCTGAAATTCGGTGGGAGGAGCCGATGCACGAACACTCAGCGCACGCCGAGTACGTCTACACGTCTGCCCAGCGCGAATCTGCGGCAGCCAGTTCTCCTGTTGTCGCCTCATGGCGGCGGTGCATGACCATGCACCAGCTCGCCCCCGAGGACCAGCGGGCTCCAATCCGCCTCACCGACCTGGAATTCCGCCGTGCGCGCGAGCAGTCCGATCAGCTGATCGCCAGCGCGACGGAAGAGCTCGATCGTCTCTTTACCACCGTTGGCAGGGCCGGCTGTTGCCTGCTTCTGACCGACAAGAACGGCATCGCGCTGGAGCGCCGGGGCGCTGCCGGCGACGACAAGGAATTCCGCGAACTCGGGCTCTGGACCGGCTCGGTCTGGACAGAGGCCAGCATCGGCACCAACGGTATCGGCACTGCACTTGCCGACGAGCGTGCCGTCGCCATCTTCCGCGATCAGCATTTTTTCAGCTCGAATACCAGCCTCAGCTGCACGACGGCGCCGATCCGCGATCATCGTGGCCGGGTGGCCGCAGCCCTCGACATCTCCGCATGTCGCGAAGACGTCAACGAGATGACGCTGGCGATCCTGACGCAGACCGTGCGCGATGCAGCGATGCGCATCGAGCTCAACCTCTTCCGCTCGGCCTTTGCCGGCGCCCGTTTCCTGATGGTCCCGGCGGGCACCAATTCCGCCGCCGCTTTGCTGGCCGTCGACAGGCACGATTTGGTGCTCGGCGCGACGCGCGCCGCCCGCGTCGCGTTGCAGCTGGACGACAAACGCATCGCCGCCGGCATTCCGGCAGCCGATGCCCTGCACGAGGCTGGCGTTTCCCAGCAGGACGAGATGGTCGAGGCGGAGAAGGCGGCACTGCTGCGGGCGCTGTCGCGCGCCGGCGGCAATGTTTCGCAGGCGGCGATCGCGCTCGGCATCAGCCGCGCCACGCTACACAGGAAGATGAAGAAGCTCGATCTCCACTGATCGGAGCAAAGGTCCCGCTCCTGGAGCAATCGTAACCCGATGCTGTCGCAGGTCTGCGACACTGTGCACTGCGGTATGGAAGACCCGCCCTGTTCCTTCCGCCAAAACATGCTCATTTTCCTCTCACTGGTTCGCTTGGGAACCTGGATCATCAAGGGAGGATGACATGCTTCATCAGAAAATCGTCGAGTCGCCGTTCAAGCTGAAATACGGCAACTATATCGGCGGCGAATGGCGCGAGCCGGTCGAAGGCAAATACTTTGAAAACCTCACGCCCGTCACCGGCGGCAAGCTCTGCGACATTCCCCGCTCCAATGAAAAGGACATCAATCTCGCGCTCGACGCCGCCCATGCGGCAAAGGAAAAATGGGGCCGCACCTCCGCTGCCGAGCGCTCCAATATCCTCATGAAGATTGCCCAGCGCATGGAAGACAAGCTGGAATTGCTCGCCCAGGCCGAGACCTGGGACAATGGCAAGCCGATCCGCGAAACCATGGCAGCCGACATTCCGCTGGCGATCGACCACTTCCGCTACTTCGCCTCCTGCATTCGCGCCCAGGAGGGTTCGATCGGCGAGATCGACCACGATACCGTCGCCTATCACTTCCATGAGCCACTCGGCGTCGTCGGTCAGATCATCCCGTGGAACTTCCCGATCCTGATGGCCACCTGGAAGCTGGCGCCTGCACTTGCCGCCGGCAACTGCGTCGTGCTGAAGCCCGCCGAGCAGACACCGGCCTCGATCCTGCTCTGGGCCGAACTCGTCGGCGATCTGCTGCCGCCCGGCGTGCTCAACATCGTCAACGGCTTCGGCATAGAAGCCGGCAAGCCGCTGGCGACCAGCCCGCGCGTCGCCAAGATCGCCTTCACCGGCGAGACGACGACTGGCCGGCTGATCATGCAATATGCCAGCCAGAACCTCATTCCGGTGACATTGGAGCTCGGCGGCAAGTCGCCGAACATCTTCTTCGCCGATGTGATGGCCGAGGACGACGACTTCCTCGACAAGGCGCTCGAAGGCTTTGCGATGTTTGCCCTCAACCAGGGCGAAGTCTGCACTTGCCCGAGCCGCGCCCTCGTCCAGGAATCGATCTACGACCGCTTCATGGAAAAGGCCGTCAAACGCGTTGAGGCGATCAAGCAGGGCAACCCGCTCGACACCGCGACGATGATCGGCGCCCAGGCTTCGACGGAGCAGCTGGAAAAGATCCTCGCCTATCTCGACATCGGCAAGCAGGAAGGCGCCGAGGTACTGACCGGCGGCTCGCGCAACGATCTCGGCGGCGAGTTGGCGAACGGCTATTATGTCAAGCCGACGATCTTCAAGGGTCACAACAAGATGCGTGTGTTCCAGGAGGAGATCTTCGGACCGGTGGTTTCGGTCACAACCTTCAAGAACGAGAAGGAAGCGCTCGAAATCGCCAACGACACGCTCTACGGCCTCGGCGCCGGTGTCTGGAGCCGCGACGCCAATCGCTGCTATCGTTTCGGCCGCGAGATCCAGGCCGGCCGAGTCTGGACCAACTGCTACCACGCCTACCCAGCCCATGCCGCCTTCGGCGGCTACAAGCAGTCGGGCATCGGTCGTGAAACCCACAAGATGATGCTCGACCACTACCAGCAGACCAAGAACATGCTGGTGAGCTACAGCCCGAAAGCACTCGGCTTCTTCTGAGAGCAGCCGATGATGTTATGATGAAAAGCCTTCTCCCCCGACACGGGGAGAAGGCCTTGTCTTTAGAGCGGCACGCATCCCGTAGGACGCTCTAACGCTTTGAATTTGCGTATAACCTTTCCGAAAATCGATCCGATTTTCGGGGTTATCCGCCGGAGGAGGCAGCCATGGAAACCACCGTCAACGGCGAAGCGCGTGTTCTCGCAACCGACACAGCTCTCGATTTGGTCGCAGAAATCAAGCGGGATCATCCCGATATCCTCTTCCACCAGTCCGGCGGCTGCTGCGACGGCTCCTCGCCGATGTGTTATCCGGCTAATGAATTCATGATCGGCGACAACGACGTCAAGCTCGGCGAGATCGGCGGCGTACCGGTCTATATCAGCGCCAGCCAGTTCGAGGCGTGGAAGCATACGCAGCTGATCATCGACGTCGTACCGGGCCGCGGCGGCATGTTCTCGCTCGATAACGGCCGGGAGAAGCGTTTCCTGACCCGCTCCCGCCTCTTCGGCGGCGGCGAGGCTTGCGCATTGCCTGATGTGAAGGTCAGGGCGGTTTAAAGCCGTCGCCTTATCGGGTACGAATTTTGCCTGTAGTATTCCCATAGTACCTGCACTCCGTCGCTGTTTGCTACTCTCCGCCAGTTGGTTTCAAAGGGAGGAAACGATGCCAGCCTCAAAGATCCTGATGATCACCGGTGATTTCACCGAAGATTACGAAACGATGGTGCCGTTCCAGACGCTGCTCGCCTGCGGCTACACAGTCGACGCCGTCTGCCCAGGCAAGAAGGCCGGCGACACCATCGCCACCGCCACCCACGATTTCGAAGGCGACCAGACCTATTCCGAAAAACGCGGCCATAATTTCGCTCTGAATGCCACCTTCGACAGCGTGCGCGCCGAAGATTACGATGCGCTCGTCATCCCCGGCGGCCGCGCACCCGAATATCTGCGCCTCAATGCCGAGGTCATCAAATCCGTGCGGCACTTCTTCGACGCCGGAAAACCCGTCGCCGCTATCTGCCACGGCGCACAGCTGCTTGCCGCCGCCGGGGTTTTGAAGGGCCGCACCTGCTCGGCCTATCCCGCCTGCCGGCCGGAAGTCGAACTTGCCGGCGGCATCTATGCCGACATCGCTATCAGCGATGCAGTCTCGGACGGCAATCTGGTCACGGCACCCGCCTGGCCCGCCCATCCCTCGTGGCTGCGTCAGTTCATGGCCGTGCTCGATGCCGCAGCACTGCTGGAAACCAACGCCGCCTAAGAAGGGCGGCACCGGGAGGACGACATGTGTGAATTGTTCATCAAGGCCGATGCGCGGCTCTGGGAAAGCGCCACCCGGTCGCTGCGCATCGACGGCATGGTCACCAGCGTCAGGCTGGAGAATTTCTTCTGGTCGAAGCTCGAGGAGATCGCCCGCCGCGACGGCATGAATGTCGTCCAGCTGATCACCCGGCTGCATCATGAATCGATCGATGCCGGCCATGATCTTGGAAACTTCACATCCTTCCTGCGGGTCTGCTGCGCCCGCTATCTCGACCTGCAGCTCGCAGGTGACATCCCGGCCGACGTCACCCGCCCAATCTCCGGTCTCGACGCCCCTGGAATTCTCGGCCGAGAACGGGCGAAGTATCACTGAAAGCCGGTCCGACCGGACCATCGGACAATGACGGACGGAACTGCCCGCGGATAACTCCTCGGGCAGTTCCGCAAGATGTCTGACCTTGTCTTCCCCAGCGGGCTTGCGCTGCCGGCCAGCCTGGATCAACAATGCGCGGCATCATCCAGCACCGGCACCGTCAGGAGATCGATTGCCATGAACGACCAGAAAGCCGTGATCGTCACCGGAGCCGGCGGCAACCTCGGCAGCGCCGTTGTCCGCGAGCTTGCCAACGCCGGCGCAAAACTCGTCTGCATGAACCGTTCGAGCAGTGAGCTGGAAGCCTTGGCCGGTGATCTTCCTGCCTCCACCGAGTTTCTGTCGATCGCCGGAACGGATCTCACCGATTATGCTTCCTGCGCCGCCGCCGTCGCCCGGGCCGTAAAGCGCTTCGGCGGTGTCAGCGCATTGGTCAATACCGTCGGCGGTTTCCAGATGGGGCCGGTCGGGCCGGAGGCCCCCGCGCAGTGGGAGACGATGATGACCGCAAACGCCCGCACTGCGCTGACGATCAGCGCCGCGGTTCTCCCGACCATGAAGGCCGCGGGCTACGGCCGCATCGTTCATATCGCCGCCGCGCCCGGCCTGAAGGCCGGCGCCAAGCAGGCCGCTTACGCCGCCTCGAAAGCCGCTGTCATCCGTCTGACCGAGGCGATCGCTGCCGAATGCCGCGACGACCGCATCACCGCCAACTGCATCCTGCCCGGGACAATCGACACACCTGAGAATCGCGCGGCCATGCCCGATGCGAAGACCGATGGCTGGGTGTCGCCGCAATCGATCGCCCGCCTCATCGCCTTCCTGATTTCGCCGGCCGCAGCCGTCGTCACTGGCGCAGCAATCCCCGCGACCGGCCGCGAATAGTGGAAGACGCGGCGTGAGCCGCCGTCGAAACGCGCTTCAACCGCCGCGCCGAGCTTTGGCCGGCCTCGCCTTGCCTTCCGTTTCGGCGGCAATCCGTTTGTCGTGAGCAATGGGTGATGAGACTACAGAGACCTGCGAGTTTTAATCAGTGACACACGATCTGGCTTGAGGTTCGGTTCGCCTTAAGGCAGCCTCGTCTCCGCCCGCTCATGCGACGGGCACAAGACAGCGGGCGGACACAATGGTCGTGAGGATCGCATTGCGGCGGCATTTGCCAGAAGGCGGGTGGTTTCGATGACAGACGGTCCGGCATTGCGCGCTGTCGGCGCAAACAGCCTGCTACGCGAGGAATGGTTCCTGGGCGTCAGCGTCGCAACGAGCTTGGCGTTTCTTGTTTTCCAGGAGCAGCTCTTCGGGCAGCTTTCCGATCCGCTTTGGTTCACTGTCGTTTTCGCGTGGCTGTTCGCTGCCGTCCTCGGCTCCGCTCTGTCGGTTGTCCGGCACGCGGATCATTTGGCTGAGCGGCTGAAGGAACCCTACGGCACGCTCATTCTGACGCTTGCCATCACCTCGATCGAGGTGATGGCAATATCAGCCGTCATGCTTCACGGCGAGAACAATCCCACGCTTGCGCGCGACACCCTGTTCGCCGTCGTCATGATCATCCTGAACGGCATGGTCGGTCTGTCCTTGCTGCTGGGCGCATGGCGGCGACCGGAACAGCAACATAATCTGCAGGGCGCCAACGCCTATCTCGGGGTCATCGTACCGCTGGCGACCCTGAGCCTGGTGATGCCGACATTTCTTGCAGGCCCGGACGGACAGCATCCATCCGCACCGAGACAACTGATACTGGGTATAATATCGGTCGGCCTTTACGCTACGTTTCTGTTTCTTCAGGCCGGCCGCCATCGGGACTATTTCACTGACGACAGCAACCGTCACGAGCCCATCAGCGAACGTGTCCCTCGCCACGGACCGGTCTGGCCTCATGCCATTCTGCTTTTCGCCTATATGGCTCCCGTCGTCTTTCTCGTCGAACAGCTTGCCCTGCCGATCGATTACATTATCGAAACCCTGCATGCTCCAACCGCACTTGGCGGTGTTGTCATGGCCATCCTGGTCGCTACGCCTGAGGCAATCAGCGCCGTGCGTGCGTCCATCGCCAATAATCTTCAGCGTTCCGTCAATATCTTCCTTGGTTCGGTGCTGTCGACGATCGGGCTGACGGTGCCGGCGATGCTTGTTGTCAGTCAGCTTTATGGACACCCCGTGACACTCGGCCTGGAGCATGGAGATCTGGTGATGCTCCTGCTCACTCTTGCCGTCAGCATCATCACCTTTGCCAGCGGCCGCACGCATCTCATGCAAGGCGCTGTCCATCTGGTGCTTTTCCTGGCTTACGTGCTGCTCATTTTCCAGCAATGAACCCCGCCCGATGGCGGCCGCGCGAGGGCAGGCAATTAAAGATTCCCGCGCTTGGTCTGTCTTCCGCTATGATGACGGGAGCTATTGTACAGCTTGCAAGATGGCTGCACGACTTACGTGGCGATACGGAGACCGGACTTGGGCTCACTATTGGTTGGCGGGCTTGTATTTCTATGTCTGTCGATGGCGACGTCGATAGGATTGATCGTGCGTGCCCGCTTGCCCAATCACCATCTCAATGCGGAATCCAAGGACGTCATCAGGCTGGCAACCGCAGTGGTGGGAACGCTGTCGGCCCTGGCGCTCGGCCTGCTGATCGCATCCGCCAAGTCGACCTACGACAACGCCGAAGTGGAGATGAGAACGGCGGCCGCGCGGGTACTGCTGCTTGACCGCGTCATGGYGCAATACGGGCCGGAAACCGACAAGGCGCGGCAATTGCTGCGTGAACTCATCGAGAAACGACTGAGCCGCGGCTGGACGGCCGAAACCACCGACGAGCCATCCGCCAAAGCGCTGGGAGAATATCAGGATATAGAGTCGGTTCAGGCCGACCTTCGATCCCTGGCGCCGAAGGATGCGGCGCAGCGCTCTCTCCAGGCGCGTGCTCTGGAGGTGAGCGGCATGGTAGCCGAAACCCACTGGCTGCTGGTCGAATCCGGTAAGGAGGGTTTGCCCTGGGCCTTCCTTACCGTTCTCGTCTGTTGGCTCGCGCTGCTTTTCGCGACCTTCGGGCTGCAGGCACCGGTCAATCCGACGGTGCTGTCAATTCTGCTTGTTTGCGCCCTGTCCGTTGCGGGCGCGATTTTCCTGATTTCGGATATGGCCAATCCCTATGTCGGGCTGGTCCATGTTTCGGATGCACCTTTGCAGTCTGCCATCGAACGCCTCGGGAAACCCTAGAGCCACGTCATGGCGTCCGTCGAGAGTGAGCTTCGACACAGTTTAATTGTGCGCCAGCCGCTATTGCAATTTGCAGCAATGCCGCGACATAATATCGCATGCCCGGAACTTTTCGGAGAGGGGTCGTCTCCGCCGAGGCACGCATGAAGACTGGGGCTCGTAAACATCGGGGCGGCGGCAATGCGTGTGAGATTGTATCAGGGTCTGCACCTGTCCGTGGTGCTTGCCGGCATGGCAATTCTCGTGGGCTGCGAAGAAAGCGGCAACACCTACGTTCCCCCTCCGCCACCTCCGGTTCGCGTCGCTCAGCCGCTCCAGCAACCGGTAACGCTCTATTTCGAACTCACCGGCAATACCGCGCCGCTCAATGCTGTCGATATCGAGGCGCGCGTCCAGGGCTATATCCAATCGATCGACTACCAGGACGGCATGACGGTGATGAAGGGCACCAAGCTCTTCGGCATCGAGCGCGACACCTATCAGGCGCAACTGGATCAGGCGAAGGCGTCACTCGCCTCGCAACAGGCTTCCCAAGTCGGCGCCAAGCAGGAGTATGACCGCCAGCTCAATCTGTCGAAGCAACAGGTCACCACGCAGACCGCCGTCGACAGCGCCAAGGCAACGCTCGACGAGGCGAATGCGTCCATCCTCAATGCCCAGGCCAATCTCGATCTCGCGACGATCAATCTCGGATATACGGAAGTGCTTGCCCCGTTCGACGGCACCGTCACCGATCACCTCGTCGATATCGGCGCGCTTGTCGGCGTATCCGGTCCCACCAAACTCGCCAGCATCGTGCAGACGGATCCGCTTTATGCCTATTTCAACGTCAGCGAAACTCAGGTGCTGATGATCAAGGAAAGCCTGGCGAAGCAGGGTCATACCTTCAAGCAGACGGACCTTCCAAGCATTCCTGCGGAGATCGGCCTGCAGACGGAACAAGGTTATCCGCACAAGGGCCATCTCGACTACGTCTCGCCGCAACTCGATGCCTCCACAGGCACGCTTCAAGTGCGCGCGCTGTTCGACAACAAGGACCGCGCCATGCTGCCCGGTCTCTTCGTGCGGGTTCGGGTGCCGGTCGGCCATAACGACAAGGCTCTGCTGGTGCGCGACGACGCCATCGGAACGAACCAGTTGGGCAGCTACCTGCTTGTCCTCGGCAAGGACGACGTCATCGAGCAGAAGCAGGTCAAGACCGGCCAGCGTGAAGGTGCGCTCCGCGTCATCGACTCCGGTCTCGATCCGGCCGACTGGGTCGTGACCCAAGGTATCCAGCAGGCCATCCCCGGCAGCAAGGTCACGCCCGAGAAAATAGAAATGAACCCGCCGGCAGCTGCCGCCGGCGATGCCAAAGCCAAGACCACCACGCAATGAATTCGCCACCATGGTTCATCTGAACGTCTAAGGACAACAGCATGATCTCGCGCTTCTTCATCGAGCGACCGATACTCGCCAACGTTCTGGCGTTGGTTTTCGTGCTCATCGGCGCGGTGGCCCTTTTCCAACTGCCTGTGGCGCAATATCCGAATGTCGTCCCGCCGACGGTACAGGTGACGACACGCTTTCCGGGCGCCAACGCCCAAACCCTCGTTGACACCGTCGCGCTGCCGATCGAGCAACAGGTCAACGGCGTGCAGGACATGCTCTACATGCAGTCGACGAGCGCCAGCGACGGCACTTATTCGCTGACCGTGACCTTTGCCATCGGAACGGATCCGGACCAGGCCCAGGTTCTGGTGCAAAACCGCGTTGCCATAGCGATGTCATCGCTTCCCGAAGCGGTGCAGCTTCAGGGCGTGACGACGCAAAAGAAATCGACGGCGATCCTCGGCTTCGTCACCCTGACCTCGCCCGATAGCCGCTATGACAGCCTGTTCCTGTCGAACTATGCCGTCATCAACCTGCAGAATGAACTTGCCCGCCTGCCGGGTGTCGGCAACGTTACCGTGTTCGGCGCCGGCCAGTATGCCATGCGAATCTGGATGGATCCGAACCTGCTGCAGGCGCGCGGCCTGACACCGCAGGATGTCGTCAGCGTCGTGCAGCAGCAAAGCCAGGAGGTCGCTGCCGGCCAGATCGGCATTCCGCCGGTGCCGAAAGGGCAGGTCTTCCAATACACGCTGAACGTCAATGGCCGGCTGAACGAGGCGGCAGACTACGAAAACATCATCGTCAAGGTCGAAAGCGGACAGGGCGGCCGCGTTACCCGCATCCGCGATATCGGCCGCGTCGAACTCGGCGCCCAAACCTACAGCCAGTCCTTCATGCAGAACGGTCGACCGGCGGCCGGTATCGGCATTTTTCAGCTGCCGGAGGCGAATGCCATCGCGGTGGCCCAGGCGGTGAACACGAAAATGCAGGAGCTCTCGAAGAGCTTCCCGCAGGGCCTCGAATATCACCTGCCGTTCGACACGACGAAATTCGTCGAGGCCTCTATCAACGAGGTTTACGTCACCTTGATCGAGGCGGGTGTTCTCGTTCTCATCGTCATTCTCGTCTTCCTGCAGGATTGGCGGGCGATGCTCGTGCCGGCAACCACCGTTCCGGTTACCATCATCGGCGCCTTCGCGGCCATGGCGGCATTGGGCTTCACCGTCAACCTGTCGACGCTGTTTGCCATCGTTCTCGCCATCGGCATCGTCGTCGATGATGCCATCGTCATCGTCGAAGGGGTTGCCCGGCACATCGAGGCGGGCATGTCCGGCCGACAGGCGGCCGAAAAGGCGATGGAGGAACTGCTCGGCCCGGTCATCGGCATTACGCTGGTGCTGATGGCCGTTTTCATTCCGGCCGCCTTCCTGCCCGGCCTGACCGGGCAGCTCTATCGGCAGTTCGCCCTCGTCATCGCCGCCACGGCGCTGATCAGTGCGATCAATGCCGTCACCCTGAAACCGACGCAATGCGCGCTTTGGCTGCGACCTCCAGTCCCACCAGAGAGACGCAACGTCTTCTATCGCGGCTTCAACAGGGTCTATAACAGGGGTGAACGCAGCTATGCCGGGCTGATCGGATCGATGACCCGCCACAGCGGTATCATGGTCATAGCAGCATTTGCGCTGATCGGGGTCGCCGTCTGGGGGCTCGCCCGCCTACCGACTGCGTTTCTGCCCATCGAGGATCAAGGCTATGTGCTGATCAGCGCACAGTTGCCCGACGGCGCCTCGAAAGAGCGCACCGACGCGGTGATGGAAGAGGTCGGCAAGATCGCCGAAGCCACACCGGGCGTCGATCAGGTGCTGACCATCAGCGGCATTTCCGTTCTCGATAACAATGCCAGCCTGCAGAATGCCGGCGTTGCCTATGTCGTGCTGAAAGATTGGGACGAGCGCGGCAAGCAGAAGGGGCAGGATCTGCTGTCGATCTACCAGCATCTGAATAGCGCGCTGCAAAGTTTGCTGGCCGCCAAGACGCTGGTGGTCGTCCCGCCTCCGATCCAGGGCGTCGGCAATGCCAGCGGCTTTACCATGCAGGTCGAAATCAGGAACGGCATTTCCGACTACCCGCTGCTGCAATCGCTTGCCGATACGATCGTCAAGAACGGCAGTGCCCAATCGTCGCTGCAAAGGCTGAGCACGCCTTTTCGCTCGAACGTGCCGCAACTCGCCGTTTCCGTCGATCGCATCAAGGCGGAGACGCTGGGAATTACGGTGGGGCAGGTCTTCTCCGCTCTCTCCGGCTATGTCGGATCGAGCTATGTGACCCAGTTCAACAAATTTGGCCGCACCTTCCAGGTCTATGCGCAAGCCGCTTCCGATTTCAGGGTCAGCGCCGAAGACATCCGCAATCTGAAGGTCAAAGCCGGTGACGGGACGATGGTGCCACTCGGCACGGTCGTCGATGTCTCGACGACGCAAGGCCCGTCTCTGATCAGCCTCTACAATCTCTACCCCACAGCAACCATCGTTGGCGGGCCTGCCGCCGGCTTCAGTTCCGGCCAGTCGCTCGACGTCATGGAGCAGATTGCCGATCGCACACTGCCGCCGGGCACAGGTTTCGAGTGGACGGCGCTGTCCTATCAGGAGAAGGCCGTGGGTGGGCAGATCTATTTCATCTTCGCGCTCGCCATGCTCCTCGTCTATTTCGTGCTCGCCGGCCAGTATGAAAGCTGGATCTTGCCTTTCGCCGTCATTCTCGCCGTGCCGCTCGCCCTCCTCGGCACGGTGGCAGCACTCACGGCAGCCGGCGTTGCCAACAATCTCTATACGCAGATCGGCCTTATTCTGCTGATCGCGCTTGCATCGAAGAATGCCATCCTGATCGTCGAATATGCGCGGGAAAAGCGGGCGGAAGGCATGGAAATCCTGGACGCGGCCGTCGAGGCCGCCCGCCTGCGCTTCCGGCCAATTCTGATGACCTCCTTCGCCTTTATCCTCGGCGTCCTGCCGCTGGTGCTGGCGACCGGCGCCGGCGCATCGGCCCGCAAGTCAATCGGCATATCGGTCTTCAGCGGCATGATCGCCTCGACTTGCCTCGCTGTGCTCTTCGTACCGTCCTTTTACGTCGTGCTGCAGCGCCTCGAAGAATATTGGAAAGGCCGCGCAAAGGCCGCAGGCGTCGCAGAGGCAGAGATGCCGAAGGTTCAGTAAGGGGGCTGCTGCAACAACCTGTTGCGCGATCACCTGCGGTTTCGCGCCGGGGCAGGTTGTTGGCGGCACTTCACAGTGCGAGTTTCGAACAAGCGCTATAATCCCGAGGTCAGGACCCTGTGGCAGGCAGGCGACACACGTTGCAGATTGTCCCGCAGGCAAGCGATACCCCGCCCTCCACCCAAAGGCACCATGCGGCACAGGGCCTGGAAATCCGATCCGCAGGTTTCGCGCAGGATCATCAGTTCCTCGCGTGGCGAGAAGGCCGGCATCATGGCCCGAGGAGCAGGCGTGGTCGCAACCGTCGCAGCAGCACCGCCGGTGGCTGGGCTTGATCCGGCTGATCCTCCCCCAGTTGATCCTCCTAAGGCCGCAACGGCTTGTTGGCACGGCGCCGATAGAGCGGCATTGTGCTGTTGCAAGCAGCTGAGTGCCTCCGTGCCGCCCGGTGTGACGCCCGAGCATTGCGTCATGAAATCGCGTTGGCAGGCCGATTTGACGGCATTGCGCTGCGCCTGCGTCGGCTGATGTGCCGCTGCRCCCGTCGCCGGCGCTGGGGTGGTCGACCCAGTGGTCGCGGGCGCAGCCGGAGCCGGCTCCGCGGATGTCGACTTGGGTTTGCTCACCGCCGACACCGCCTTCCGGCAGCCAGCCGACAGTGTGGCATCATGCTGTTGCAGACAAGTGAGCGCCTCGATGCCGCCTGGCGTCACCCCTGAACATTGCGCTATGAAATCGGATCGGCATTCCGCCCTGATCGCATTGCGCTGCTCTTCAGTCGGCGCCTGCGCGGATGCGACGCCAGCTGAGAACACCGCTACACAGAGCGCGGTCAATCCCAAGACAGCAAACCAAAGACGACGCCTTCCATGCGGAGCCGTCTGTAAAGAAGGTGCCCATTGCCGCATTTATTCCTCCCCCTATAAATCCCTGATCTACTTCATGAAATCGAACGCCTGGTGAATAGGATAATAAACGCCCGCCATTCGGTGGGACGTTGCTTGCCGTTGCGAAAATATTAAAACGCCGGCTCCACGTATATTAGAATATTGCTATTTTAGCAACGATCGTGCGCCTGAAAACTGATCAAGGGAAACGTATCACTCATCAGCTTTCTGATCGGAAACCATGCATATCAAAGCAAGTTAACAGGCTCTGCGAATACGTGCTGCCGTCATGCCGCAGCCTCGTATCCTCTTGAAGCCGGGCTCTCGCGGCCTTCAAGCCGAAAGCGTGCAATCATGTCGGTAAGTGCAAGCGCCTCGGACGATAGCTGTTGGGTGGCAGCATTCGTCTCTTCCACCATCGCCGCATTTTGCTGCGTCATACGATCAATATCGTTCACCGACGCGTTGATCGAATGAAGTGTCGTTGCCTGTTCGCGGCTTGACGAGGCGATGAGTTCAATATGGCCGACGATGTGGACGATCTCGCTGGAAATCTCCGTCAGCGCATCGCCCGTGCGGCCGACGAATTCGGAGCCGGACGCAACCTCTCGAACGGAATTATTGATGAGCTCGCCGATTTCCTTGGCTGCGCGAGCCGATCGCTGCGCCAGCTCCCGCACCTCCTGCGCCACGACAGCAAAGCCCTTGCCGGCCTCACCGGCTCTCGCCGCTTCGACTCCCGCGTTCAGGGCCAAGAGATTGGTCTGGAAAGCGATGGAGTCGATGGCGCTGACAATCTGAACGATCTTGCCCGACGCGTCCTCAATCCGTCCCATGGCCGAAACCGCGTCTTGGACCACTGAAGCCGAGGCGTCGGCGCCCTGTTTGGCGCGTTGGACAAGCGCAAGCGCTGCTGCTGCCCGTCCTGAAGAGGTGTTGACGGCGGAAGAAATCTCCTCCACTGCCGCTGCGGTTTCTTCAAGTGCAGCCGCCTGCTTTTCCGTTCGACTGGCCAGGTCATCAACGGCTTCCGCCATCTGTCGGCCATTGTCGCTAATGAGGGAAGACGTCTCGCGGATATCGCAGAGCGTCTCCCTGAGACCCGCCACCGACATGTTGAAATCGATACGGATCCGGTCGAGTTCGGCGGCAAAGGGCGTATCGATCGAAAAATTCAACTCCCCGCGCGACAGCCGTGTGAGTCCGTCTGCAAGCGCCTCAATTGCGGCGTCAACCTGGGCCTTGGCGCTACGTCGCTCGAGTTCGTTGTGGGCGCGCTCAGATTCCGCATCACTACGCGCGATCTCGGCCTGTTGTTCCATTTCGACATTCGACAGCGCATTTTGTTTGAAGACGGAGAGCGCACGGGCCATTTCCCCGATTTCGTCGCCCCGCGCCTCGCCGGTGATTGTGGTATCGAGCCTTCCCTCTGCGATCTTGCGCATCGCTGCGGTAATCTGGGTGATCGGTCCCTTCAGGGTGACGACCAGCGCGGCACCTGCGGTCATAGCAATCAGGATGCCAATGACAATCGCGCCGCCGGATATCCTATTGGCCTGTTGACGATCCTGGCCAGCATTTTGCCTCTGCGTCTCGGCGAATTGAGCAAGCAGGTTCCAGGTGTTGTCGATCTGCCCCGCAGCGCTGTCGAACTCAGCCAGCTTGCGCATCGCGCCTTCGGAGAGCGCTGCCGCGTTCGCCGCAAGCAGATCGAGGACGGGTTGAGCCTTCTTCGGAATTTCGGCAAAGACCGGATCGTCGTTCACCACGCCGGCGAGACGGCCGAGCTCGGTCTGATACATGTAGATCGACTGCTGGACTTTCTTCACTCGCGCGTCATCTGGATTGCCGGCGAGTTCGGCGAAGCCGACGCGGATCTCGTTATTGCTGTTAACGATGGCGCGCAGTTCGTTGCCGACATTCGTCGCTTGAGAGGTATCCTTGTCCGACGCGGCAAGCGCAAGCACGGAGGTCCGCATCAGATCGTCGCCAATCGTCTTGAGACTGTCGCCAGTTGCAGCAAGATTGGCGACGGCGGTATCCGTTGCTGGGACATCCAAAGTGTCAGGCGACACCTTCGAAGCGTTGGCGATGGCATCCACAGCAGCGGTATACTGCGCGGCGAGGGCTTCGGTCGCTACAGCAGGCGAAAGCTGCTCCTTTGCCTTTTGCAAATCGGGCGCATATTTGGCTAGCAGGCTTACTTTGTCAGCCGGCGTCGTCGCGTTCGTATAGTCATTGCGAAGTTTTGTCGCGACACTGGCGGCGGCGCTGATGGAGACGGAATTGCTCAGGCCGCTCTTGTTGGCATTTTCCATCTTTTTCGCACTGGCCATCAGCATGAACGAGCGCTTGCCAACCTGCCCTTGCAGGTCAAGTAGTGCAGCGGAAGCAGCGTCCACATCACTGAGAATTTTCTGCTGTCCCGTTTCGATTTGCCAGATCGCTTCGATCTTTTGCGGGATGATTTGCGACTGATCAAGCGCCCGGTCAAGAAGCCCCACATCGGTCGTCGGCCTTAGCCTCTCGATCGTCTGCTTCAGGTTTGCCAGTTGCTCTCGGGCGTCCGCAAGCGCGGTATCACGAGCTTCCTGCGACGGTTTCATCAGAAAGCCGGTCATGCTGGAAGAAACATGTTTGAACCCGTTCAGGGACTGCAAGACATGGTTGGAGATCTCCATCCGTCCCTCGAGCAGGCTGGACGCGTAGTACCCCGTCAGTCCCACTGCGCATAGACTAATGACGAATGGTGCCAAAAGTACGAGCACCTTCGTCTGAATGCGAACCCGCGACATCAAGCCATTTACCACGAATGCACCCTCACCACCGATTGCAGCTAAGCTGTCATTCTTTGCTTAAGAACCGATAAATGGGTTGATCCGAGGACCATGCACGCTTCGCCTATCGGGGAGAAGGGCGTGGTTCAGACACTCGAACAAGCATGTAAGCAGATCGGGTATTCATCATAAGCGGCCCCTGCTGAGGAACTTCTGGAAACGCAAAAAGCCCTCCTTGTCGTCTGCGCTGAACAGGCAATGCACCCGCTCTACGAGGACGTAGTTGGTATCGATTATCTCTTATCAAGAGCCAAGGGGCTTATTCGCCCATCTATGGCTGGCTGCACGCTCCGCGTATGTCTGTTGATGCGCGACCTCGCCGTGGAGGCGATCCTCATTGCCGATTCATCGCCGACGACGTCACAGGAAGTGTGAGCAGGCCGCCGGTTGAGGGAGTATATTGGTCAGATTATCCCGCAGATCTTCACTTTACGGCCTTCTCATAGACGTTCGGTTTTGGCGCTGCCCAACGACTAAGAGGCCATTCCTACTTTTAACTCGAGCTTGCCAAAAGGGATGCCATGGACACGCGACAAATTCCCTTCAAGGTGACCGCCGTTCGCTTCGTACGAGCGGTCAGGGTCTTCATGACATCGGAGGTCGGCAGCAAAGCTGGCTTGATGTTTGCCGGGCTCGTGGCGCTCTTGTTCGCGCTCAGCAGCTTGAACGTCGTCAACAGTTACGTCGGCCGTAACTTCATGACCGCGATCGCCAATCGCGAAACGCCCGAATTCATCCGGCAGGCAATATTCTATATCGGGGTCTTTGCGGCATTCACCATCGTCGCGGTCGTCTCCCGGTTCATTGAGGAACGCCTTGCGCTGCTCTGGCGGGAATTCCTCACCCGGCGGGCCATCAATCTCTATCTCGCCGACAGGGCTTATTATCAGCTGGATGTATCGGGACAGCTTAGCCACCCCGACCAGCGGATCACTGAGGACATGCGTGTATTCACGGTCACTACGCTGTCCTTCGTCCTGATGGTACTCAACAGCAGCCTCACAATCATAGCCTTTTCCGGTGTGCTGTGGTCGATAAGTCCCCTGCTGTTTGTGGTGGCCGTTCTGTATGCCGCTTGCGGGTCGTACCTGACGATCGCGCTTGGGCGACCGCTCATCAAACTCAACTACGATCAACTCGACAAAGAGGCCAGCTTCCGCTCCGACCTAATTCAAGTTCGAGAAAACGCAGAATCCATTGTGCTGGCGCATTGCGAAGAACAGCAGAGCTTTCGTCTACTGCAGCGACTCGAGGATGCGGTCACCAATTTTCGCAAAGTCACCGCGATCAATCGCAACGTGGGATTCTTCACCACGGGTTACAACTGGCTGATCCAAATCATTCCCGCCTTAATCATTGCTCCTGCCTACATGAGAGGGGACATCGACTTCGGCGTGATCACCCAGTCCGGCGCAGCTTTCGCAATGCTGGTGGGAGCTTTTTCGCTGATCATAACCCAGTTCCAGTCCATCTCGACGTTCGCTGCGGTCGTGGCGCGGCTTAGCTCGCTGATGGAGGCTATAGAACAGGTACGAGCACCCGCAGGATCAGGTATCGCGATTGTCGAAGAAAAAGGGCGTCTGGCCTATGAGACGTTGACTCTGCTGTCATCGGCGAGCGAAGTTCCTTTCGTCAAAGACTTGTCGGTTTCGATCCCCATCGGGATGCGTGTCTTGATCACGGGGCCGGCTCAAGCTGCACGCGTCGCGCTGTTTAGAGCGACAGCCGGCATTTCCTTCAAGGGCTCCGGGCGCATCATCCGCCCAGGTCCCGACGATATACTCTTTCTCCCTCAGCGGCCTTATCTGCCGACAAGCACGCTGCACCAGATTCTCGTACGCAACGTACGCTCGAGCAAAATCCCGGACGACCGCATCATCCAGCTCCTGCACGAGCTCAATCTCGAACGGGTGCTAGCACAGGCGGGCGGGCTACATGCCGAGAAGGATTGGGAAATGTTGCTTTCGCTGCAGGAGCAGCAACTCCTCGCACTCGTCAATATTCTTCTCGCGGCCCCGCAGTTCGTCTTCCTGGATCGAATCGACACGACGCTCGGTCTCGAACAATTTCCCAGGATCCTGCAGATACTTTCTGAAAATTCGATCACCTGCATCAACAACGCGGAAACTGACGTCCTGCGCGATTGCCACGATGCGGTGTTGGAATGCGGTGAGGATGGCAGCTGGACATGGACGGTGAACCGCGCCTGAGACAGGGCGCGGCAACGCCGTTAATTTGGTTGTCGTACACCCGCAACAGGTTTAATTTAGCAAATCCTCGTTGCCCTCTTTGGGGGAAGGTCGTGCGGAGATGCTAGTCAAAGATGTGATGACCACGAAGCTTGTCGGTGTATCACCGGATAACAGCGTTCGGCGAGCCGCCGAAATCATGCTCGCAAATCAGGTTAGTGGCGTCCCGGTCATCGACGATGCGGGTCGCCTGATCGGGATACTCAGTGAAGGTGATCTGCTGCGGAGAACGGAGTTAGGAGGGGCAGCCGCCGCCGAGCTCGGAACGTTTGCCCTTACCGCCGAAGAGAAAGCCACGGCTTACGTCAAGAGCAACGCGTGGAAAGTTGCCGACGTCATGAGCCGCGACCCGGTCGTCGTAGGCGAGGACACGTCTTTGGGCCAGGTCTCAGCCTTGATGCAGAAACACCGGATAAAACGTATTCCCGTGATGAGAGATGGCGTGCCGATTGGCATCATCAGTCGTGCAGATCTGCTGAAGGCGATCGTTGCTGCCGATCGTGATGAAACCGCACCAGGTGACGAGGCCATCCGTCGCAGCATTGCGATACGCCTCAGCGAAAATTCAAGTCTTCTAGGAAAAGACATGGCCGTAACGGTTACTGACGGTGTGGCCCACCTGTGGGGAAGCATCGACACGGAGGAATGCAAGAAGGCAGCGCGCGTCGCTGCCGAAAGTGTCAGGGGCGTGACGCGAGTGGTTGAACACTTCTCCGGCGATCGTCCGTGAGAGTCAGCGGGCTCTTTGCCATCGGCTTCGGATTAAACCTCAGACACCTTCGAATTTGACTGTGCTTCAGACGCGTTTCGTGAGAGTATTAGCTCTTACGCATAGACAGCCTGGCACGAAGCCGTTTTTGACGGCAGGGCGATACATAGGAGCTGGAGGCATTGGTGATGGACCGCCGCAACGGCGTGCCAGCGCCTTAGGCTGATTGAAACGGGCACCATATCGCATATTCGGTCGATAACGATCGCGGGGCAGACTATGCCTCGCGCTTAGCATTCCTTCCGCCAAGCATCGCACCGCCCTCTTCAATCGCTGGCATTTAAAAACTCGACGATTTCTCGCCTTGGAAGATCTTACCGTAGCAATCTGGGCTCAGAGGAGGAGATACCATGGTTTCGCTCAAGACGACTGGAGACGCAAAGGTCGCCATACACAAGAAGATAACAACGGGCGGCCCCCTTTCGAAAAAAGAATTACAGTCGATGGACGCCTATTGGCGGGCATCGAACTATCTGTCGGTGGGTCAGATCTATCTTCTCGACAATCCGCTGCTGAAAAAACCATTGAAACGCGAGCATATAAAGCCACGGCTGCTTGGCCATTGGGGCACGTCGCCGGGCTTGAACATGCTTTACGTGCACCTCAACCGCGTGATCAAACGCGATGATCTTGAAATGATCTACGTCATCGGACCCGGACATGGCGGACCGTCGCTGGTTGCACACGCCTATCTCGAAGGCACCTACAGCGAAGTCTATCCCAATATCGGCCAAGACGACGAAGGCATGAAGAAGCTGTTCAAGCAGTTCAGCTTCCCCGGCGGCATCCCCAGCCATGTTGCGCCGGAAACCCCCGGCAGCATCCACGAGGGCGGCGAGCTGGGCTATGCCCTTAGCCACGCCTACGGGGCGGCGTTCGACAACCCGGATCTGATTGTCGCTTGCGTTGTCGGCGACGGGGAAGCCGAAACGGGGCCGCTTGCGACGGGATGGCACGGCAACAAGTTCCTCAATCCGGCTCGCGACGGCTGCGTGCTGCCGATCCTGCACCTGAACGGCTACAAGATCGCCAACCCGTGCTTCCTGGCCCGCATTCCCCGTGAAGAGCTAAGGAAATTCTTCGAAGGCATGGGTTACACGCCATATTTCGTCGAAGGCAGTGACCCAGAAAGCGTGCACCAGCAATTGGCCGGCGTGCTCGACACTGCAGTGACGGATATCCAGGAAATATGGGCAGCAGCCCGCACCAAGGGCAACGTGAAACGTCCGATGTGGCCGATGATCGTTTTCCGCACGCCGAAAGGCTGGACCTGCCCCCCCGAGATCGACGGTAAGAAGTGCGAGGACTACTGGCGGGCGCACCAGGTGCCGATGGGCGACATGGACAAGTTGGAGCACATCCAAATTCTGCAGGAATGGATGAAGAGCTACCGCCCAGAGGAACTGTTTGACGACAATGGCCGCTTCAAGCCAGACCTGGCGGCGCTGGCCCCCGTGGGGCATCGTCGGATGAGCGACAATCCGCATGCCAATGGTGGATTGCTGTTGCGGGACCTGAAGATGCCCGACTTCCGCGACTACGCAGTCTCCGTTCCAAGGCCCGGGCAAACCCATACCGAGGCGGCGCGGGTGATGGGTAAGTTTCTCCGTGATATCATGAAGATGAACATGGACAGCAAGAACTTCCGGCTGTTCAGCCCCGATGAGAACAACTCCAATCGCTGGCAGGACGTATTGGAGGTCACCGACCGCTGCTACATGGCGGAGATCTATCCGGAAGATGATCATCTGTCGCCCGATGGCAGAGTGATGGAGGTGCTCAGCGAGCATCAATGCCAAGGTTGGCTGGAAGGTTACCTGCTGACCGGCCGGCATGGCTTCTTTTCCTGCTATGAAGCTTTCATCCATATCATCGACTCGATGTTCAACCAGCACGCCAAATGGCTGAAGGTGTGCAACGACATTCCATGGCGGCGATCGGTCGCCTCGCTTAACTACTTCCTGAGTTCCCACGTCTGGCGGCAAGACCACAATGGCTTTAGCCATCAGGACCCGGGGTTCATCGATCACGTGGTCAACAAGAAGGCGGAGGTTGTCCGGGTCTATCTGCCGCCGGACGCCAATACATTGCTCTCGGTGACGGATCACTGCTTGCGCAGCCGCAACTACGTCAACGTCGTTGTCGCAGGCAAGCAGCCCGCCCCGCAGTGGCTCACGATGGATCAGGCCATCAAGCATTGCAGCGAGGGTCTCGGCATTTGGGAATGGGCAAGCAACGACAAGGGAAGTGAGCCAGACGTCGTGATGGCATGTTGTGGCGATGTTCCAACAGTTGAGACGCTGGCGGCAGTCGAGCTGATCCGGGAGCACCTGCCGGAACTGAAAGTCCGCGTCATCAACGTGGTGAACCTGATGAAACTTCAACCGCCATCCGAGCATCCACACGGGCTGCCGGATCGCGATTTCGATGCACTGTTCACCAAGAACAAGCCGATCATCTTCGCCTTCCACGGCTATCCGTGGCTCATTCACCGGCTCACCTACCGCCGTACCAATCACGGCAATCTACACGTCCGCGGCTACAAGGAAGAAGGAACGACGACGACGCCGTTCGACATGGTGGTCCTGAATGAGATGGACCGTTTCCATCTGGTCGAGGACGTCATCGACCGGCTGCCGCAACTCGGTGCGCGCGCTGCCTATTTCAAACAGGCAATTCGCGAGAAGCTGATCGAACACAGGCAATACATCGAGAAATACGGCGACGACATGCCAGCAATCAGCGGCTGGAAATGGGGCTCGAAAGGCCAGCCGGGAAGGTCCCAAAGAACCTCGACCGAAGGGGATAATGCTTGAGCGGCGGCGTCCAATCGAACGGAGGTTCCAGTGGCAACGAGCACGTCCGACGCAGCACGACATGACAATATCGCGGAGCCGGCGAATCCCGGCTCCGCGGTCGCCTTGCTTTCCAACGATCGGTATAGTGTGCTGGTCACGGCCGCCGGGGCCGGTTACGGAATGTGGCAAGGCCTTGACATTACCCGGTGGCGCGAGGACAGCATCCGCGATTGCTGGGGCCAATTTTGTTATATCAGGGATCTGACGGACAACGATCTCTGGTCCATCGGAAAGCAGCCAATATTTCGCCCTTTAAATGTCTACAAGCACGCCTTTCACGGAGACAGGGCCGAATTTGTCTGTCACGCCGGTGACATTGAAATCGTCTCGAAGATCTGTGTCGCGTCCGATGTGGACGCGGAGGTGCGTGTGCTCATGATCATGAATCATGGTACACGGGAACGAACCCTCGAACTGACAAGCTATGCCGAGGTCTGCCTGATCAATCGTCGCGCGGATATGGCGCATCCGGGTTTTGCCAAGCTATTTATAGAAACCCGGTTTGACGAGGCGACAGGCGCTCTGTTTGCCCGCCGCAGGCCACGTGCTGCCGGGGAGAAAGCCACTTGGGCAGTTCACGTTTCCTCATCGAACGTGCCGTCTGCCGAAGCGGCCGAATATGAAACCGATCGGCTGAGATTTCTTGGCCGAGGCCGGACGATAACCAACCCCTCGGTATTCGACGTGGGCGCATCGCTCTCCGGAACAACCGGCCCTGTCCTCGACCCGATTTTCTGTCTGCGGCGAACGGTTCGTCTGGCGCCAGGCGCCGACGCGCGCGTCGCCTTCGTCACAGGAGCGGCAGACGATCAGTCGGCCGTGCAGCGCATCGCCGAGAGATACGCCAAGTTCGACGCGGTCGAACGAGCTTTCTCCGATGCGTCAAGGAAATACGAAAGCGAGCTCCGGACACTGAACCTGAAGCCCGACGATATCTCGCTGTTCAATCGGCTGGCCGGGAGCGTCGCATTTGCGAACCAGGCCATGCGGCAGGCGCCTGTTATCCCGAGAGATCGATGGGATCAAGCGGCTCTCTGGGCTCAAGGTATCTCCGGCGACCTCCCGATCGTGCTGGTCCGCGCGGATGGCGATGGGGATCATGCGCTCGTTCGCCAAGTGACGATGGGCCATGATTTCGCTCGACGGAGGGGCTTGAGATTTGACCTGATCCTGCTTGACGGGGGCGGTGCAGAAAGCGCCAAGCGGCTGGCCGAAAAGCTGCAATCAGGCCCGCAAGCGGACATGATCGGCAAACCCGGCGGAATCTTTATCCTTTCCGAGCCCGGTACCGAAAGCGACCACCTGGCTACCATCGCCGCGGCGGCGCGCATCGTCCTGCTGGGAACCGGCGGTGAACTCAGCGATCAACTCAACCGGCCCTTCCCGGCCACGTCACCTCTTTCGCCCACCATCACCACTGGGCTGAGCGAGCAACCCACAGCCCCTCCGCCTAAACCAGCCGAGGATTTGCAATACTGGAATGGGTTCGGCGGCTTCACAGCCGATGGACAGGAGTATGTGGTGCACGTGAGCGCGCTCAAACCCCAAGCCGCCGCCCTGCCGCCGGCGCCTTGGAGCAACGTGATCGCAAACCCGCATTTTGGCTGTCTGACGACTGAAGCCGGTCTCGGCTACACATGGTCGGAGAATAGCCAGATGAACCGGCTAACACCGTGGTCGAACGACCCGGTTACGGATGCGCCGGGCGAAGTCCTCTATTTGCGGGATGAGGAAACCGGAGATATCTGGACGCCGACACCCCTGCCCATCGGTCCTGGTGCGGCGGTGACCGTTCGTCACGGCCAAGGCTACAGCCGTTATATCGGTCACTGCCGTCACCTCGATCAAGAGCTGACGGTCTCCGTTTCACTCAACGATCCGGTCAAGATCATTCGTCTCAGGCTTACTAACAATGATGTTCGGGCTCGGCACGTCACCGCAACCTATTTCGCTGAGTGGGTACTTGGGACCCACCGCGAAGACGCGGCGACGCGGATTGTCTGCACGCGGGATACGCGGTCGGGCGCCATCGTCGCCAGAAACCCCTGGGGCGGAGCCTTTGCCGGGAAGCTGGCTTTCGCAGCCGCCAGTCAGCCGGCGCGCTCGGCGACATCTGACCGCGCGGAGTTTCTTGGCAACTATGGTTCCGTATTTCAGCCAGCGGCTATGCTGCGAACCAATCTTGCAGAACGGTTCGGTCCATTGCTGGATCCCTGCGCTGCGCTGATGGTGGATATCTCCTTGTCACCCGGCGAAAGCAGAGAAATCGTCTTTGTCTTGGGAGAGACTACCGACCTCGATGAAGTCCGCAGGCTGGTCCACGAGCATGCCGACTCCGAGCGTGCGGTCAGTAACCTGTCGGCTGTTGTCCGCCAGTGGGACTATATTCTAAACTCGATCCAGGTGACCACGCCCGATGTCGGGATGAACTTGATGATGAACCGCTGGTTGCTGTACCAGGTTCTGGCGTGCCGTGTCTGGGCGCGTACATCCAATTATCAGTCCGGAGGCGCTTACGGCTTCAGGGATCAGCTCCAGGACGTGATGGCTCTGGTCTACAGCGCTCCGAGCGAGGCCCGCTCCCAGATCCTGCGATCGGCAGCACGGCAATTTGAGGAGGGGGACGTCCAGCACTGGTGGCATCCTCCATCCGGTATCGGCGTGCGTACCCGGATCACCGATGACCTCTATTTCTTGCCTCTGGTCGTTCACCACTACGTGTCCACGACGGGCGACGTTCAACTGCTTGATGAGATGGTTCCCTTCATCACGTCGCCGGTGTTGAAAGAAGACCAGGAGGAAGACTTCAACCAGCCGGCGACCAGCGAACAGTCCGGCTCCATCTACGAGCATTGCATCCGTGCGCTGGAGCATGGCTATCGATTGGGCAGCCACGACCTTCCTCTCATGGGAACCGGTGACTGGAACGACGGCATGAACAAGGTCGGCGCCGAAGGCAAGGGAGAGAGCGTCTGGAACGGCTGGTTCTTCCTCACGGTCCTGAAATCATTTGCCGAGATTTCAGTGTCGCGTGGAGATCAAAGCAGAGCCGCCTGGTGCCGCGAGCGAGTCGAGGCGCTGCGCACAGCCCTTGAGGCCAACGCCTGGGACGGTGGTTGGTATCGCCGGGCCTATTTTGACGATGGCACGCCGCTCGGGTCGGACCTGAACGACGAATGCCAGATCGACGCCATCCCGCAGGCCTGGGCCGTCATTTCGGGCGAAGCCGATGCTGGACGAGCTTCAAACGCGATGCGTGCGGTCCACGACCGGCTGGTCCTCCAAGAGGACAAGCTGATCAAACTCTTCGACCCGCCTTTTGACGAAGGCTTGCTACAGCCCGGCTACATCAAGGGCTATGTCCCCGGCATCCGTGAAAATGGCGGCCAATACACGCATGCGGCAACCTGGGTTGTCTGGGCGACCGCTTTGCAAGGCGACGGCGATCTCACCTTAAAGCTTTGGAACCTGATCAATCCGATTTGTCATGGCGCCACGCGAGATCAAGTCGAACGCTACAAGGTGGAACCATATGCGGTCAGCGCCGATATCTATGGCGCGCCGCCACACACTGGGCGCGGTGGATGGACCTGGTACACCGGATCGGCCAGCTGGTTCTACCGCGTAGCGCTCGAGGCGATCCTCGGCTTTCGCCAGCAAGGGCCGTTTCTGCGGTTCGAGCCTTGCGTTCCGGCAGGCTGGCCGGCCTATGAGATCGCATACCGATATGGATCAGCGACCTACCGCATCCGTTTCGACAACGCGAAGGGCATCGGCCGAGGCGTGCACTCCGTCACCCTGGACGGTGAACCAGTCGCGAACGAAGCCGTCTCGCTTGTGGATGACGGACGCATGCATAACGTCCACATCATAGTTGGTTAGCGGCCATGCCCGAAATGCTCTCAACCGACGCTGATCTCGACCGCATGCCAACGGACCAGGACCTCGCTCGGCTGCAATTCACCACTCTTTTGTACTATCTCCAATGCACAAACCCGGACAACGGCCTGGTGCGCGACAAGACAGAACCGAACGCCCCGGCAAGCATCGCGGCGATCGGCATGACGTTGGCGACCATCCCCGTGGTTGTAGAACGCGGCGTCCTCATCCGCGAATTTGCGGCAAAGATCACCCGCAATCGCTTGAGATACCTGATGGCATGCCCGCAGGGGCCGGAGCCGGATTCATCCGGCTACAAAGGGTTTTTTTATCACTTCCTAGACATCGAAACTGGGCGCCGGGTTTGGCAATGCGAGTTGTCGACAATCGACTCGGCTTTCCTGTTCGCAGGTGCCTTGACCGTTGCCACCTACTTTGATGGCGACACGGCCGCTGAGGCTGAAATCCGCCAGCTCGCGATGGCGCTTTACGAGCGTGCCGACTGGAATTGGGCCTGCGATGGCGGTGCAACTTTAACGCATGGCTGGCGTCCAGAGAGTGGCTTCATCCCCTATCGGTGGCGTGGCTATGATGAAGGCCTGCTGCTCTACATCATTGGTCTGGGATCCCCAACTCACCCTTTGCCGCCCGAGTGCTATGCCGCCTACACCGAAACCTACGAATGGCGGAATATCTACGGCCGCGAGTTGTTGTATTCAGGACCGCTTTTTACCCATCAACTGTCGCACATGTGGATAGACTTTCGAGGCATCCGCGATGCGTTCATGCGCCACCATGACACCGACTATTTCGAAAACAGTCGGCATGCGACATATATCCAGCAACAATACGCAATCCGCAACCCGATGAACTTTGTAGGGTATGGCGAACATTGTTGGGGGTTCACCGCATGCGACGGCCCGGGTTGGGGCAAGCGGACGATAGCTGGGGTCGATCGGGAGTTCTTCGACTACGTTGCCCGCGGGGCTCCTTTCGGACCTGACGATGGGACTATCGCGCCATGGGTCGTTGTCGCCTCGCTGCCGTTCGCGCCGGAGATTGTCGTGCCAACTGTCCGCAACTTTGCGCGGATGAAGCTCGGTATGACGCGGCTTTACGGCTTCAAACCGTCGTTTAACCAGACATATGCGGTGGAAAATAGTCAAGCCGGATGGTGGGTAAGCCCTTATCACTTCGGCATCGACCAAGGACCGGTGGTGCTGATGATCGAAAACTATCGGACCGGCTTGCTCTGGAACATCATGCGCCAATGCAAGCCCATCGTGACCGGGTTGAGACGTGCGGGATTTTCAGGGGGCTGGCTTTAGATTGGATGCCGCTTGGATTCTATCGCCTCACGCCCGCGGATGCCAACTCTCGCCTTCGTTGTCAATTGGTATCTTCCGGGAATGCGAAGGCGAGCTGGATTACTTCAACTTGGCGGGATCAAGGGGTCGGCGGCTGTTTTGTTCGCCGCATGCTCAGTCGACAATATGATAGCCGCCGTCCACATAGAGCTCCTACCCAGTGATTGGGCGCGCGGCGCTTCTCGGGCCGAAAGGGTTGATCATGCGCATTACATCGGTTTCAGGGTGCTATTATGAGTGCAAGCGTGTGGCGGGCGATCATCAGTTCCTCATCCGTCGGCAGGACGTAGAGCGCGACGCGGCTCGCAGAAGTGGAAATGAGCACCGCGCCCGCTTCGTTGGCCGCGGGATCGAGTTCGGCTCCCAGCCAGGCAAGCCGTTCGGCGATGCGAGCGCGGATTGGCGGCGAATTCTCCCCGACGCCAGCCGTAAAGACGAAAGCGTCAAGACCTCCAAGCGCGGCGGCAAGCATGCCGGCACTGAGCGCACAGCGATGGACGAAGTGATTGATGGCGAGGGCCGCACGCGGGTCATCGCTGGCAAGAAGATCGCGCATGTCGGCCGAAATGCCTGACAGCCCCTTCAGACCGGACGCCCTGTAGAGAAGGTCCGTAACCTCCCCCATGGTCATGCCTCTGTGATCGAGCAGGTATAGCACGATGCCGGGATCCATCTGGCCCGGGCGGGTGCTCATCGGCAAGCCATCGAGTGCCGTGAAGCCCATCGTAGTCTCAAGGCTGCGTCCGTCCATCAGCGCGCACATGGACGCACCGCTGCCGAGGTGGGCAACTATGATGCGTCCACCGGCGATTCCGGGCGCGACTTCGGCCAACCGCTCGGCAATGTATTCGTAGGACAGGCCATGAAAGCCGTATCGTCGTACTCCGTGCTCGTAGTAGTCCCAGGGCAAGGCGTAGCAATCCGTATGCGGGGCGTGGCCGCGATGGAAAGCGGTGTCGAAACAGGCGACCTGCGGCACATCCGGATTGATTTCCATCGCGAGGCGGATCGGCGCGAGGTTGTTCGGCTGATGCAGCGGAGCAAGCTCCTGGAAAGTCGCAAGCTTGTCGAGTGTGTCGCGGTCTATGAGGATCGGTTTCGCATAGTCCGGGCCGCCATGAACGACGCGATGACCAGTGGCACGGAGCGTGAAACCCTTAAGGGTTAGCAACCACGCACGGATTTCAGCGATTGCCGCCGGCAGGTGGTCGACTACCTCTGGCGCATATCGACGATCAACCAGGACCGTTCCGTCGGCGGCGCTCGCCGCGAGACGGGGCCGTACTCCGATGCCATCCATCTGGCCGCGAATGCCGCATTTGGGGCCGGTGTCGGCGATCTCGAAGATCTGGAACTTTAGGCTTGACGAGCCGGCGTTGACGACAAGGATCGCGTCCATGGTTCAGGCCGTCACTTGTGTCACACGCCGCCGGGCGGCGGAAAGGATCACCACACGGGGCTGACCGAGCCCGACCGTCGTCCAGAGGTCGATTGCATTCTGCACGATGTCGCGTTTAACATCGAGGTCGGGAGAGATGTTGATCGCCGCGTCGGTGATGAAGAGCGTGTCGGCGTGGCCAGGCACATCCATCACGAAGATATGGCTGACGCGGCGTTCGGTGCGCAGGCCGGTGGCGGAGGCCGTGGCGTCGCGCATCAGTTTGTCCGTATGGAGGCTGCCCTTCATGAGGAACTCGCCCTTTCCCTCTCGTACCAGGACGACTGCCTTCGCCGCAGCGGCGTGGCTATTTGGAACGTCGACGATTTCGTGGTCTTTCAGATTAAGCCCATTCTCCGCGGCCACCGTCTGAATTTTTGCGGCGGGCTCCACCAGGACCGGTACGATCAGTCTGCTTTCGGCGTCAAGCGCGCCCCGCAATGACGGCTCGTCGTGGGAATGCGCCACGATCGTGCCAGCAGGCGCAGCCTCCCGTGCAGCGGCAATCAGTCGGTCGTATTTTGACTGTTCAGGTTTGGTCGTGGAAAAGTCCGTCATTGGGAAGCTCCCTCTGTTTCGATCAGGATGCGTTGCGAACGCGAGCGCTCTTGCTTGCCGGTCCGCGGACTGGGTTGCTGCCGAATTCCTCCTTGCCGAGGCTGAACAGCTCGGCCACACGCTCGAGGCGATCGGCTGCCGCCGGCCTGCAACGCCCGACGACACCAGCAGCTCGCGCAGGGCCTCGAAGGCCTTTCGGCGCTCGTCCATGTCCGCCGGCAGGAGTGCCGGAATTGTCCCAAGGACCCGGGCTCGTCGATCAAGAGGACGAAATACTGTTCTCGCATCATCGTCTTGAACCCAGCCAGCGTCAATCGACCTGCGCTGGCACGACTTTCGTAGCCGAGGCGCAAGGGGTGGGGATGCCGCATCGGCCACCGGCGGCGTAATGGCCGCCCGGACGGCTGGCTAGGCAAAGACGCGGTAGTTCGCGAGATTGATCTCCGAAAGTCGGGCCGCAGCGGCGGAGCGATGTTCGTCCTCGATCTCATTGCCGGCGGCCCTACGGGCATGCGTGTTTGCCAGCGGCTTCCAATAAGCAATCGATCCAGTGACTCGATTGCCCGCCGAGCGGGCTGCTCCACGAGGAGCGTTTTGATTTTTGGAGGGAAAGATTGGTTGCGGGGGCCCGAAGCCACTGAGACTCGTAACTTCGGCGGAACAGCCGGTGTTATTTGGAAGAAATTTCCCACTACGCCGTAACAAAACGTCGGTACCGACCGGCTCAAGCCATTTACCTATGGAACAATAAAATCGGTACGGCGCTATCGAAAGCGCGCGCTTCGCAAGCGACCTCCGCCACATCCGGACCGACCCGGTCTTGCTCCGCCAATGACAATAATCTTGTGAAAAATCCGATTTTAGGGCACAATTTTTGAACGCATCGGAAGTTGCGGCGCAATCTCAAATCCGGCCGTCTCGCGCCGGGTAGCAGTTCGCGTCGGAGGGTCGGCGTCGATGGATCAGGGGTTCTTTCTTCTGTTCGCTACGGTGTCCGTGATCACCGCCTTGACGCTGGTCTTGGCCCGGAATCCGGTTCACAGCGCATTGGCGTTGATGGCGTGCTTCCTGCAGATATCGGCAATCTTCGTCTTGCTCGAGGCCCCGCTGCTCGCGGTCATCCAGATCTTTGTCTATGTCGGCGCGATTATGGTCCTGTTCGTCTTCGTGATCATGATGATCGATGTGCGCGAAGCGGTCTTGCAACGGTTCTTGCCGGGCGGCAACATGGCGGCTCTGGTGTTGCTCGTCCTGCTTGGGATCGAGATGGTTGCGCTGGTGCTCTGGAGCGGCCGCTTTTCGCTCACGCAGCCCGTCACCGTGCGCGGTGGCGATCAGGTCAGGCAGCTCAGCACAACGCTGTTCGCCGACTATCTCCTGCCGTTTGAAGTTGCGTCCGTCATCCTGCTGGCCGCCCTGATCGGGGCCATCGTGCTGGCGCAGAAGGAGCAGCGGTGATGGTTCCGCTCTGGTGGTATATTTTGCTCGGAGTGGCGCTGTTCGTGATCGGAGCGGCGGGCGTGCTGCTCAGGCGCAACATTCTGGTCGTGCTGATGTCGCTGGAGCTGTTGCTCAACTCGGTCAACATCAATTTCATCGCTTTCGGGCGTTACTACGCCGATTTCCGCGGTCAGATTTTCGCGATCTTCGTCATCGCAATCACCGCGGCGGAGGTTGCCGTCGCCCTCGGAATCCTGGTCGCCCTCGTGAGGAACAAATCTACCCTCAAGGTCGACGACGTGACCATGATGAAAGGATAGAGGCTTGGACCCGGTGGTATCGATCCGGCCGCTACTTGCCGTCGCCGTCGCGGGCCTGGCGGCCCTTGCAGTTCTTCTCCTGAACAACCGCGAGAAACTCCGCGATATCGTCTCGCCATTGGCGGCAATCGCCATGTTCGCAATTGTCGTCTCGATGGCGCCCACGGTGCTGGCGGGCGGGACGGTCGAATTGCGCCTGTTTGAGGTTCTGCCGGGGATTGACTTGGCTTTCCGGGTCGATGCGCTCGGCATGGTGTTTGCCACCGTCTCGTCGCTGCTGTGGATTGTCGCGGCGATCTATTCCATCGGCTACATGCGGCACTTGAACGAGCATGCGCAGACCCGGTTCTTCGCCTGCTTTGCCGCCAGTCTCGCGGCAGCGGTCGGAGGCGCCTTCGCCGCCAATCTGTTCACGCTGGTGATCTTCTACGAGATGCTCACCCTCGTTACCTATCCGCTCGTTTACCACCACGAAGACGAAGAGGGATGGACGGGCAGCCGCAAGTACCTGGTCTATTTGATGGGAGCGTCAAAGAGCGTGCTTCTCGCCGCGCTGGCGCTGACCTACCACATTGCGGGATCGCTCGACTTTGTCACGGGGGGCCTGCTGGCAGGGAGCGATGCTTCGGTGGCGCTGCTGACAGTCGTCTATTTCTGCTACCTCTTCGGCTTCGCCAAGGCTGCGGTGATGCCGATGCACGCATGGCTGCCTGCCGCGATGGTGGCGCCGACACCGGTCAGTGCGCTCCTGCATGCCGTGGCCGTGGTCAAGATGGGCGTGTTTTGCGTGCTGCGGTTGGTGTTCCATGTGTTCGGCACGGGGCTGGTGGACGGGCTAGGACTGGGCATCGCCACGGCCTATCTGGTCTCGTTCACGATTCTGATGGCGTCGGTCTACGCCCTGACGCGGGACGACCTGAAGGCGCGGCTCGCCTATTCGACGGTCAGCCAACTCTCCTACATCGTGCTGGGCGCGGTTCTGCTCTCGCCGGTCGCGATGGTCGGCGGGATCATCCACATCGCGGCGCATGCATTCTCAAAGATCACACTGTTTTTCTGCGCCGGGTCGATCTATTGCGCGTCTGGCAAGCGCAACATCAGCGACATGGCTGGTATCGGCCGCCGGTTGCCCTGGACGATGGGGGCGTTCTTCGTCGGCTCACTCAGCATGATCGGCGTGCCACCGACTGCGGGGTTCGTGAGCAAGTGGTATCTGGCGCGAGGCGCGGTGGAGGCGGGGGAAATCGCGTTCCTGATCGTGCTCCTAGCGAGTTCGGTCCTCAACGCCGCTTATTTCCTGCCGGTCAGCTATGTCGCCTTTTTCGGGACGGAGGCGCAAGGGAGCCCGGCAACGGTCCGTGAAATTCCGATGGTGACGATCCCGCTAGTTGCGACCGCCATCCTGTCGGTGGCGATGGGCATCTTCCCCGACTATTTCGTCGCCTTGGCGGAAGGAGTTGTCAGGTGATAAAGCGGTTGGTCGATTTCTTTGGCGACGGAAAGTATGCGACCGAACGGCGTCGGCTTTTCTATCTGGTGCTCGTCCTGATCGTCATCGCCGACTTCCTGGTGCCGCGCGAACACGCCGAATACCCGTGGGACCGTCTGCCGGGCTGGTCGGCCGTCTACGGCTTCTTATCCTGCGTGCTGCTGATTTTCGTTTCCAAGTTCCTCGGCCATCGGGCTGGGCTCATGCGGCGCGAGGACTATTATGACTGACTTCGTCCATCCCGCCCTGCTGTTCATTCTCGGTGCCCTGCCGATCCCCTTTCTGAACGGGTCGATCCGCAAGGCCTATCTGCTGCTGATCCCGATACTTGCGATCCTCACCGTGCTCACGATGCAGTCAGGCAGCTACGGCGCGGCATCGTTCATCGGGCAGGAAATCCTCATCGCGAAGGTCGACAAGCTGAGCATCGTCTTCGCAACGGTCTTCACCATTATGGCGCTGATCGGAACGGTCTATGCTCTGCACCTGACGCGCCCCGGCCAGCATGTCGCTGCGTTCGTCTATGTCGGCAGCGCGCTTGGCGTGGTTTTCGCCGGCGACTACCTGACCTTATACCTGTTCTGGGAAGGCATGGCGTTTGCCTCTGCCTATCTGGTTTTCGCCCAGGGCGGCCGACAGGCGATCGCCGCCGGGTTCCGGTATCTCATGGTCCATATCACTGGCGGCGTCGTCCTACTTGGCGGCGTCATTCTCTACGGGCTCTCGACTGGCTCGCTGCTCTTCGGCCCGATCGCAGGCGAGATGGGCGTCGGCGCTTACCTGATCCTTGCCGGGTTCATGCTCAACGCCGCTGTGCCGCCGCTCAACGCCTGGCTGACCGACGCTTACCCGGAGGCGACTGTCACCGGCGCGGTGTTCATGAGCGCCTTCACCACCAAGACCGCCGTCTATGTGCTGGCTCGGGCGTTTCCGGGAACTGAACTTCTCGTTTGGCTCGGCACCGCGATGGCGCTCTACGGCGTCGTCTACGCGGTGCTGGAGAACGACTGCCGGCGGCTACTGGCCTATCACATCGTTAGCCAGGTGGGCTACATGGTGGCGGGCGTCGGCATCGGCACCGAGATGGCGGTGAACGGGGCCACCAGTCATGCCTTCGCACATATCCTCTACAAGGCGCTCTTGTTCATGGGTGCTGGGGCGGTGATTTACGTCACCGGCCGGCGCAAGCTCACCGAGCTTGGTGGGCTCTACAAGACCATGCCGGTGACCGTGGCGCTCTACATGGTTGGCGCTTTCGCGATTTCGGCATTTCCATTCTTCTCGGGCTTCGTCACCAAGTCGATGGTGCTGGCCGCCGCCGGACAGGATCACCGCGCTGTGATGGTGCTCGCGATGACGATGGCGTCGGCGGGGACGTTCCTGCACACCGGACTGAAGCTGCCGTACTACATGTTCTTTGGCACCGACCGTGGGCTGGAGGCGCGGGAGCCGCCCCGCAACATGCTGGTTGCGATGGGCATGGCGGCGGTGCTCTGCATCGCGATCGGGGTGTTCCCTCAGCCGCTTTACGATCTTCTGCCCTATCCGGTGGACTACGAACCTTACACCGGCGTCCATGTCACCGAGAGCCTTGGCGTGCTGATGTTCACCGCCTTGGGTTTTGTCATATTCCTCAGGGCGCTCGACCCCGAGAACACGATCAGCATCGACACCGATTGGTTCTACCGCAAGGGCGCACGGGTCTTCATGTGGATCGCCGGAAAACCGCTGGCGCGCTACGAGAAGGCGGTGAGCGACGTGTCCGAGACTGCTGTGTTGCCTTTCCTGCATGGGGCGGCGCGAATGGGACTGCGGATCGATGTCACCGGCGTTGACGCCGTCGTGAACGGCGTCGCCCGCTCGATCCTGCGCGGCGGCGGGCGGCTCCGGCGGCTCCAGACCGGCGTCGTGACCCATTACGCGCTGGCGATGATCGCTGGTGTGATCGCAGCCGCCGTGGTCTTCGCCGTGGTATGGCGGTAGGGGGCGCGATGGGATTGCCGCTTCTGAGCTTCATAATTTTCACGCCCGTCGCCGGGGCAGCGGTTCTGATGTTTCTCCGCGGCGACGATGCGGTGCGCTGGACAGCGCTGGGTGTCACAATCCTTGACCTCGCCCTCTGCATCGCCATGCTGGCCGGATTCGACACCACGACCCACGAGATGCAGTTCACAGAGAAGCGCCCTTGGGTGCCCGCGCTCGGGATCACTTATGCGCTTGGTATCGACGGGATAAGCGCGCTCTTCGTGTTCCTGACCGCGTTGCTGGGTTCGATCTGTGTGCTCGCCTCGTGGGTTGCGATCGACCGCAAGGTCAAGGCGTTCATGGTCAGTCTGCTCTCCATGCAGGCGCTGATGCTGGGGGTGTTCTGCGCGCTCGACCTGTTCTTGTTCTACGTTTTCTGGGAAGCGATGCTGATCCCGATGTACCTGATCATCGGCGTCTGGGGTGGCGAAGGCCGGATCTATGCGGCGTTCAAGTTCTTCCTCTACACGCTGGCGGGCAGCCTCCTGTTCCTCATCGGTGTCATCGTGCTCTATTTCAACGGCGGCGAGACCTTCGACATCCTCGCGCTGACAGCGCAGGATTTGCCGTTCCCGGTCCAGTCCTGGCTGTTCTTCGCCTTCCTGATCGCCTTCGCCGTCAAAGTGCCGATGGTGCCGGTCCATACCTGGCTGCCGGACGCCCATGTACAAGCGCCGACCGCGGGCAGCATCATCCTCGCGGGCGTACTCCTGAAGATGGGCGCCTATGGGTTCCTGCGGTTCTCGCTGCCGATGCTGCCGGAGGCGTCGGTATATTATTCGACACTGATGCTTTCGCTTTCAGCGCTTGCGATCGTCTATGGCGGGTTGCTCGCGCTGGCACAGGACGATCTGAAGAAACTGGTGGCCTATTCCAGCATCAGCCACATGGGCTTCGTGACCATGGGGATTTTTGCGCTGAACCTCCGCGGACTCCAAGGAGGTATCCTGCAAATGTTCAATCATGGCGTGACGACGGGCGCCCTGTTCCTGTTCGTCGGCTTGATTTACGAGCGGACCCATACCCGCAGCATCGCTGATTATGGCGGGCTGATGAAGGCAGCACCCGTCTATACCGCGTTTCTTGCGCTGTTCACTCTGTCGTCGATGGCGCTGCCGGGAACAAATTCGTTCGTCGGCGAATTGCTGGTCCTGTCGGGCGGGTTTGCGGCCAACCTGGCCATCGGCGCGGCCGCCGTTTTGGGCGCGTTGCTTGGCGCGGCCTATCTGCTTGGCATGTATAGGAAAGTCGCGCTTGGTCCGGCCAGCGTCGGCGTCCGGTTCAAGATACGCGACGTGAACGCCCGCGAGCTGGCAGCGACCCTGCCGCTGGCCGTGTTAGTGCTGTGGGTCGGGCTCTATCCGAAACCCTTTCTCGGCATCATCGACGTCTCGGTGAAGCATCTGCTGGCTCAGGTGCACGATAAGGGGAGCGGCCCATGACCGCCGCAGCACTTTTCCAGTCGGCTCTCGCAAGCCTGCCCGAGATCGTGGTGATCACTGGAGCCTGCATCCTGCTGATCCTGGGACAGCTTGTGCGCAGGGGGCAGGAATATTTCCTGGTCTGGGCTTCCGTCGCGATCGTGCTGATTGCCGCCTTGGCGACACTCATTCTTTCGAGCGAGGTGCGGCCGGCCTATACGGGCATGTTCGTCGCCGACCGCTTCGCGGTCTTCTTCAAGTTCGTGTTCTACCTGGCCACCATCCTGACATTCCTCCTTTCGCGAAAATATGCGGATATCGAGGGGATCGGGAGCAGCGAATACTATGTCCTGCTGCTCTTTGCGCTTTCGGGAATGATGATCATGGCCTCGGCGACCGATCTCCTCTCGATCTATGTGGGCCTCGAACTGATGGTGCTCTGCACCTATGTGCTGACCGGATTCCTGCGGCGAGAGCGGCGGTCAAACGAAGCGGCGCTGAAATACGTGATCCTTGGCGAGGTCTCGACCGGGATTTTCCTTTACGGCGTTTCGCTGGTCTACGGGCTCACCGGTACGACGCAGCTGGACAGGATGGCTGCGGCGGTCACCGGCGATCCGCTCGATCCCGGATTGCTGCTGGCGGTGGTCTTCATCGTCGCGGGGCTGGTCTTCAAGGTCGGCGCGGTGCCGTTCCATATGTGGTTGCCGGACGTCTATGAAGGCGCGCCGACGACGATCACCGCCTTCATGTCAGTCGGCCCCAAGGCGGCGGGGTTCGCAGTGATCCTGCGGGTGTTCCTCAACCCGCTGGTAGCAGCCTCGGACGTTTGGATCATCGTCGCGGTCATTGCCGTGGTCACGATGGCGCTCGGCAGTTTCGTGGCGCTGGTGCAGGATAATTTTAAGCGGCTCCTCGCTTATTCCAGCATCGCCCATGCCGGGTTCGCCCTTTTCGGCGTGGTGGCCGGCGGTGCCGACGGGATCGCCAGCGTGATGCTCTACCTGCTGATATACTCTTTGATGAATCTCGGCATTTTCGCCACTGTCATCATGATGCGGAACGGCAATTTCTCGGGCGAGGTTATCGAAGACTACTCGGGTTTCGCCAAGTCCCGTCCCGGGCTCGCGCTTCTGATGCTGCTCTATCTGTTCTCGCTCGCCGGCATTCCGCCAACGGCCGGGTTCTTCGCCAAGTTCTACGTGCTGGTGGCGCTCGTCGAGCGAGGGTTCGTCATGCTGGCGGTGATCGCAGTGCTGCTGAGTGCTGTTGCCGCCTACTTTTATATCCGCATCGTCATGGTGATCTACATGCGCGAGCCGGAAAGGACGTTCGACCCGGCGCTGACGCCCTTGGTGCGCGCGACGCTCGCCTTCACTGCTGCGGGCACCATCGGCATCGGCCTGTTTCCCGCCTGGTTTTTAAGACTTGCCCAGCATTCCGTGTTGGCGGCTGACCGATTGAATTTGCAATGATCTGTCCGACGGAATAAACTCAAAGTTCAAGAAAGGATTGCCCAAGTTGCTTCCCGGGGCGACTGCATTACGGTCCTGAACAGGACGGTCGCGGCCTGAGGAAAGCACTCAGTGGGTAACCGGTGCAGTGCGATATGGCTGCGATGGAATTCTTGCCGGTTCTTTTTATGATCGTCGGAGTCGTTCTGGTGACGGGCGCGACGCTTTTTGTCTCTTCGCTGCTGCGTCCGTCCAATCCCTATCCCGAAAAGAACATGCCCTATGAGTGCGGCATGGACGCCGCGGGTGAGGCCGCCGCGGGGCGCTTCAGAGTGCCGTTCTTTATCCTTGCGATCCTGCTGGTCGTCTTCGATGTCGAGACGATGTTCCTCTTTCCCTGGGCCGCCGTCCTGAAAGACATCGGGCTGGTCGGCTTTGTCGAGATGTTCGTCTTCATAGTGCTGCTTCTTGTGGGCTTCGCCTATGCCTGGCTGAAGGGAGCACTCGAATGGGAGGCGTAAACAACGCGATCCGCGACAGCGTGCTGTTCACCACGGCCGAGAGCGTTATCAACTGGAGCCGGAGCTCGGCGCTGTGGCCCGAGACCTTCGGAATTGCCTGCTGCGCCATCGAGATGATCTCGGCGGGGTGCGCCCGCTATGATCTCGACCGGTTCGGCGTGGTGTTCCGGCCTTCGCCGCGCCAGTCCGATGTGATGATCATCGCCGGCACAGTAACGCGGAAGTTCGCGCCCGTGGTGCGCCGCCTCTATGACCAGATGCCGGAGCCCCGCTGGGTCATCGCCATGGGCACCTGCGCTATCTCGGGCGGGGTCTACAATACCTATGCCGTGGTGCAGGGAGCGGAAACCTTCGTGCCGGTGGACGTGCATGTGCCCGGCTGCCCGCCGCGGCCCGAGGCGCTGATGCATGGATTCCTGCTACTTCAGGAGAAGATCAAAAAATCCCGAGCACTGGCCGGGACTCCTCTGGGTCGGGTTGCAGCGTCATGAGTGTGGAGACGCCCCTCATCCGCACTACGATCACGGAGCGTTTCGGCGAGGCAATCCACGATCTTGGCTTCGCGCATGGTGTACATGCCTTCGCCGCTCCGCCTGGCATGATCGTCGAGCTTTGCCGGTTTCTGAAGGAACACCCGGCGTTGCGGTTCAACTTCCTGTCGGACATCTGCGGGGTCGATCATTATCCTGAGATGCCACGCTACGAGACGGTGTACCACCTCTATTCGCTACCGAACAAATTGCGCGTTCGCATCAAATGCCGCCTCGCCGATCCGCCGCGGGTCCCGTCGGTGACGGGGATCTGGCGAACCGCCAATTGGCATGAGCGCGAAGCCTGGGATATGTACGGGATCAGGTTCGAGGGCCACCCCGATTTGCGCCGGATCTACATGTGGGAAGGGTTCGAGGGCTTCCCACAGCGCAAGGATTTTCCGCTCCGTGGCTACAAAGACAAGCTGAACCCGTTTGGCGCCGAAGGCACGCCACCGACGCAGCCCGACCTCGCCACCAAGAACATTCCATAAGGGAGGCCGCTCCACGCCGGGAACTTAAAATGACCGAAGTCACCGAACTGATCAGGCCGCAAGGCGAAGCGTTCGACACCAAGGAGGTGCTTCTCAATCTCGGCCCCCAGCACCCCAGCACGCATGGGGTTCTTCGGCTCGTCCTGGAATTGGACGGCGAGTACGTCAAGCGCGTGGACCCACACATCGGCTACCTCCATCGCGGCACCGAAAAACTGGCGGAGAGCTTCACCTATACCCAGATTTTTCCGCTCACCGACCGGCTCGACTACCTCTGTCCACCGTCGAACAACCTCGCCTTCGCGCTGGCGGTGGAGAAACTCCTCGGCATAGAAGCACCGATCCGCGCACAATATATCCGCGTGATGATGGCCGAGCTGGCGCGGATCTCCGGCCATGTCTTGATCACCGGCGCGCTGCCGATGGACCTCGGCGCCATGACCGCCTTGCTTTACGCCATGCGGGAGCGCGAAATGATCATGGACCTCCTGGAAATGATCAGCGGTGCACGCATGCACACGTCCTTCTGCAGGGTTGGCGGAGTGCGCGAGGACCTGCCTGACGGTTTCCTTGCCAAGATCAGGGAGTTCTGCGACATCTTCCCGAACCGGATCCGCGACTATGAGCGGTTGCTCGAAAACAACCGGGTGTTCCTGAAGCGCACGCAGGGGATCGGCGTGATCTCCGCCGAGGACGCCATCGATCTTGGCCTGAGCGGTCCGAACCTGCGCGCTTCGGGCGTCGACTGGGACATCCGTCGCGACGAGCCCTATGAGATCTATGACCGGCTCGACTTCAACGTCATCACGCGCGACGAGGGCGACTGCTATGCGCGCTGGCAATGTCGGGTCGAGGAAATGCGCGAGAGCGTCCGGATCATCGAGCAATGCCTCGACCAGATGCCCGAGGGGCCGTTCCAGATCGACATGCCAACAATCGCCTTCCCGGTGGACAAGGACAAGGTGCATTGCTCGATGGAAGCACTGATCCAGCATTTCGACCTGTCGGCCTATGGCTTCAAGGTGCCGAAGGGCGAGGTCTATTCGGCGATCGAGGCGCCAAAGGGCGAGCTTGGGTTCTATATCATCAGCGACGGGTCGCCAAAACCATTCCGCATGAAGGTGCGGGCACCCTCGTTCGTCAACCTTCAGGGACTGTTCGGGGTGACCAACGCCCGCTATCTGGCGGACATGATCGCCGTGCTCGGCAGTCTCGACCCAGTGATGGCGGAGGTGGACAAGTAGCAGGGATTTGAATGCAATGACCATGCGCGAAAGGATAAAAGAGGCAGCGGCGCGGTATCCCGACCAGCGCTCGGCGATTATGCCCGCGCTTCTGATCGCGCAGAGGGAGCATGGCCATCTGCCTGGTCAGGTGCTGGAAGAAGTCGCCGACATTCTCGGAGTCGAACGGATCTGGGTCTACGAGCTGGCGACCTTTTATACGCTCTTCCATACCGAGCCGGTGGGCATGTTCCACCTGCAACTCTGTGACAATGTTTCCTGCATGCTGTGCGGAGCCGAGGACCTGCTGAAGCATCTGGAAACGGCGCTGGCGATCAGGAAGGGCGACACCACGCCGGACGGGCTGTTCACGCTTTCCTCCGTCGAGTGCCTCGGTGCCTGCGAGATGGCTCCGGTGATGCAGGTCGGCGACGATTACCATGGTGCCCTTGATGTCGCGCGGATAGATGCACTTTTGGACAACCTGCGGGCTACGACGGAACGGGTCGCGAGCATCAAGCCCTCTGCGCGACCGCAGGGAGAGTAGCGCTATGTTCGAGCCGGTTCTCCTCAAGAATGTCGCCGTGCCGGACAGTCACCTGCTGTCGACCTACGAGGCTGGCGGCGGCTACCAGGCACTGGCGAAGGCGCTGCGCGAATACACGCCTGACGAGGTCGTTAACCTCGTCAAACAGTCCAACCTGCGCGGTCGCGGCGGTGCCGGATTCCCGACGGGCATGAAATGGAGTTTCGTGCCGAAGCAGGTCGACAAGCCGAAATATCTTTGCTGCAACGCCGATGAGGGCGAGCCAGGCACCTTCAAGGACCGGATCATCATGGAGCGCGATCCGCATCAACTCATCGAGGGGCTGGCGGTAAGCGCCTATGCGATTGGGGCCAAAACCGCCTATGTCTACATCCGCGGAGAATATGTGACGGCGATCCGTCGCCTGGAGCATGCGATCGCCGAGGCACACGAAAAGGGTTATCTGGGAACGGGCATTCTGGGCTCGAATTTCGATTTCGCCGTCCACATCCACTGCGGCGCAGGCGCCTATATCTGCGGCGAGGAGACTGCGATGCTCGAGTCGCTCGAGGGCAAGCGGGCGCAGCCGCGATTGAAGCCGCCGTTTCCGGCCGTGGCCGGGCTCTATGCCAGCCCGACTGTGATCAACAATGTCGAGACGCTGGCCTGCGTGCCGCATATCGTGGCGCGGGGCGCGGACTGGTTCCGCGGCATCGGCCCGGACAAGAGCCCGGGCCCGAAGCTCTACTGCCTCAGTGGGCAGGTGCGCAAACCCGGCCTCTACGAGTTGCCGATGGGCATACCGCTGCGCGAGCTGGTCGAGGAACATGCCGGCGGGGCGTTGCCGGGACGCACGATCAAGGCGGTGATCCCGGGCGGGGTCTCAGCGCCGGTCATCCCTGAGCAAGGGCTGGACGTGAGGATGGATTTTGACTCGCTGGCTGCCGCCGGCTCGATGCTCGGTTCGGCTGGCGTTATCGTGATCGACGATAGCACCTGCATGGTCAAGGTCGCCACCAGGATCATCGAGTTCTTCCACCATGAGTCCTGCGGCAAGTGCACGCCCTGCCGGGAAGGATTGAACTGGGTCGTGAAGGTCCTGCGCCGGGTTGAAGGCGGGGATGGCGCACCCGGCGATCTGGAGCAGCTGGAGATGCTCTGCAAGGGCATTTTCGGCAATACGTTTTGTGCCTTGGGTGACGGTGCAGCGATGGGATTGCGTGCAGCACTCGCGCATTTCCGAGATGAATTCGTCGCCCATGTCGAGGAGCGGAGGTGCCCGTTTCACTGAAGAAGTGTGCTGGATCAGGGTTGTGAGGAAACCATGCTTAAAGTCACGATCGACGAACAAACGCTGGAAGTTGAAGCTGGCTCGACAGTGCTGCAGGCCGCCCAGCGTTTGGGCATCGACGTCCCGACCTTCTGCTATCTGAAGCGGCTGCCGCCGCTGGCTTCGTGCCGCATGTGCCTGGTGGAGATCGAGGGCGTGCGGCGGTTGCAGCCGTCCTGCGCCACTGCGGCCACCGATGGCATGGTCGTGCGGACGAACACGCCTCTGATCGAGGAAACGCGCTCTTCCATGCTCGACATGCTGCTCGCCAACCACCCCCTCGACTGCCCGATCTGCGACAAGGGCGGCGAATGCGAGCTTCAGGACATGGTAATGGCCTACGGGCCACGCGAAAGCCAATTCCGCGATGACAAACGTGTGTTCCACTCCGAGGACATTCGTCTGAGCCCGGTCATCATCATGAACGTCAACCGCTGCATCCAGTGCCAGCGCTGCGTCCGGATGTGTGAGGAGGTCGTCGGTGCGGTGGCGCTAGGCACCGTCGAAAAAGGCATGGATACCGCCGTCACCGGCTTCGAGGGCAGTCTGGCGAGTTGCGACCAGTGCGGCAATTGCGTCGAGGTCTGCCCGGTCGGCGCGCTGATGAGCTTCCCCTACCGCTACAAGGCGCGCCCCTGGGATCTCGTAGAGACCGACACGGTCTGCCCGCATTGTGGCACCGGTTGCCAGCTGACGGTGGGCACGCGCAAGGGCGAGTTCATGCGGGTGCGCTCGAAGTGGGACGAAGGTGTCAACCACGAAACTCTCTGCGTGCGAGGACGCTTCGGCCTCGATTTCGTTGCAAGCCGGGACCGGATCAAGCAGCCAATGATCCGTCAGGATGGCGCCCTGGTTCCGGTTTCCTGGGACGAAGCGGGGGACTATCTGCGTCGGCGACTGTTGGCCGTCGAGAGCAAGGATGCCGGCGGGCTGGCCTCGCCTCGCCTGCCCAACGAGGTGCTTTATCAGTTCCAGAAGCTGATGCGAACGGTATTCCGGACCAACAACATTGATTGTTCGTCACGCTGGGCCGCGCCCTTCGATACGCTCGGCCCGCTATTGGGAACTTTCTACAGCCGCACGCCGCTGGACGACGTAATCGGCAACGACTGCGTGCTCGTCGTCGGAGGCAATATAACCGAGGAGAACCCAGTCACCGAATACCTGCTGCGGGACGGGGCGCGGCGGCGGCAGACCGGATTGCTCATGCTATCGGCGCGGCCATCGCGTCTGGAGGCCGATGCCAGGGTGGTGGTTCGTGTGCCTCCGGGCGGAGAAGCGGCAAGCCTTGCGGCGGTGGTGGCCGGTCTTGTGGCGGCAGCTGGTCAGGCCTTGCCGGGCGGCTCTTTTGCGGACATCGACAGGCCGGCGGCGGGCGCCGGCAGTGACGGGCCGGATCGCCTGGCCGCCGCGCTCAAGGAAGGCCGCAGCGTCACCGTGCTTGTCAGCGTCGACCTCCTGAGATCACCCGAAGCGCGCGCGACGCTGCAGCAGCTCAACAACCTGCTGCACGTTCTCCGCCTGCTCGGCAAAGGCCCGGCGATGCAGTTTCTCTTCGACCGTGCCAACCAGATGGGCGCCTGGGACATGGGGGTCCTGCCGGCGGCTCTGCCGGGGCTGCGGGCGGTCGCCGATGACGCGGCGCGCGCAACTCTTGCGCGAAACTGGGGCGCCGAAATCCCGTCTGAACCCGGCGCGGATCTCGACGCCATGCTGGACCTCTGTGTCGGTGGGCGGATGGGCGCGCTCTACATCGTCGGAACCGACCCCCTGGTCGCCTATCCCGACCGGAACTTTGTGACGCGGGCGCTTGGCGCCGCCGATCTCCTGATCGTGCAGGACGCGTTCCTCACGGATACGGCGGGCATGGCCGAGGTCGTCTTGCCCGCGGCGGGCTACGGCGAGGAATCCGGAACGTTCACCAACAACGAGGGTCGGATCCAGAATGTTCGCAAATTCCGTGAGCCCGTTTTCGAGGCGCGAGGCAATCTGGCGATTGTCGACTTCGTCGCGGCGCTACGCAACCAGGCGCTGCGGCCATCGACGCAACCTGAAATTTTCGACGAGATTGCCCGGCTGGTTCCGGCCTATCAGGGGTTGACGCAGGACGGGCTTGGCGCCGACGGCGCTTTCACCAAGGCGGTGTCAACACTACCGGCTGGCATGCTCCCTGCGCCGCCGCCCGTCCCGACAGCAGCCGACCGGCTCATGCTGATCACCGGCGACTGCCTGTTCCACAACGGATATCTTTCCGAACGGTCGGACATCCTGAACACGGTCGCCAACGATCCCTATGTCGCGATGAGCGCGCAGGATACCGCGGAGCTTGGCCTTTCGGATGGCGATCAGGTAATCGTGCGTTCCGGCCAGGGCGAACTGACGGCGCAGCTCAAGGTCGACAGGCGGTTTCCCAAGGGCCTCGTCTTCGTTCCGGAAAACTATAGAGCCTTGCGTCTCAACAGCCTGCTGCGGCGGGGCGAATATCCATGCGCGGTGGAAGTTCAGAAGGCGCATGCCACTCTTGAGGTCGACCGCCCAGGCCGGATCTGGCGTGGGGTCTGAAGATTTGGGGTCGGGGCACCGCAAGGCTCCGCGGCAAGCTGCCCGCCCCGGCGTCTTCACATCGAGTTGGCGACGTCAGTGATACCTGGTCCCGCATATGTAATCCTGCAGATCCTGCTCTGTACGCTGCGCTTCGTCGAGCCTGTGTTTAACCACGTCGCCGATGCTGACCACGCCGACAACGTCGCCTCCATCCGTGACCAGTACATGGCGTGTACGCCGCTGGGTCATGATCCCCATCGCGACGGGCAGCAAATCCTGTGTCGAACACGTCGCCACATTGCGGTTCATGATGTCCGCGACCCGCTTTGCCGCCGCCTCGGCCCCGTATTCCGCCACCGCATTGCAGCAGTCCCGCTCCGACAGCGTACCGAGGTATTTGCCGTTCGATCGCCTGACGACGACGAAGCCGATATTGTTGTCTCGAAACAGCCGCAGTACCTCCACCATCGTCTGATCGGGAGCAACTGCGATGACCCCGACACCCTTGTTTTTCATGATTTCACCGACAAACATCTGAGCCTCTCTTTCCGAGCGCTTCGGTTTGACAGCTGGCGCGCGTTCATGTTCGCCGGATATTCCGCCACCAGTTGTAGCCCTGCGTCTCTTTCGTCTCGACAAGTACGTCCTTCTTCGTATTCAGGCGCGCGGCAACCACGCCGCCGCCGGTCGCCGCCTTACCCGGCTTGGCGAGCAGATCATCGCGCCCGATCACCAGGTCAGCTGAGGAAAAACTCGAGAATTCGTATTGTTGGCCAAGCGCGATCGCATCCGCCGGGCAGGCGTCCTCGCACAGCCCGCAGAACAGGCAGCGGGCCGTGTCGATCTCGAATTTGGCCGGGTGCCGCTTGCCCTTCTCGTCCTCGTAGGGGACGACTTCGATACAGTCGCAGGGACAGATCCGCGCGCAGAGTTCGCAGGCCACGCACTTGATCTCGCCCTCTTCATCACGCGTCAGGAAGTGATGCCCGCGATAGCGGGAGTAGGGCAGCCACTTTTCCTTGTCCGGATACTGCATGGTCACGGATCTGGAGAACATGTAGCCGAAGGTCAGAGCCAAGGCGCTCGCCAGATCGGCAAAGAACGCCCAACCAATCCATGTTCCAACTCTGTCCTGCGCGCGCGACATCGCCGCCTCGCTACGGAGCCGCTACGACCCCTAAAAGTACACCGGTTATAATTATGTTCGCCATTGAAAGAGGAAGCAAGACTTTCCATCCGATCGCCATCAGTTGGTCGTAGCGGTAGCGGGGGAAAGTGAAGCGGAACCAGATAAACACATAGACGAAGAACGCGATCTTCAGCACAAACCACAGGAGCGGTGGCAAGGGAATCAGAACTCCGTTCCAACCGCCGAAGAACAGGATCACCACCAGGACCGACACAAGCAATACGATGGCATATTCGCTGACCATGAAGAAGGCAAAGCGGATACCGCTGTATTCGGTATGGAACCCTGCCCCCAGATCACCCTCCGCCTCCGCCAGGTCGAAGGGAATGCGCTGCGCTTCGGCGAGCCCGGCGACGAAGAACACGAAGAATCCGACCGGTTGGTAGACGATGTTCCAGACATCGGCCTGCGCCCGCACGATCTCGAGCAGGCTCATGGATTGCGCCAGCATGACCACGCCGATGACCGCGAACCCCATCGGGATCTCGTAGCTGATCATCTGCGCGCAGGTCCTGAGGCTGCCCAGAACAGCGTACTTGCTGTTGGAGGCCCAGCCGCCGAAGATGACGCCATAGACCTCGATCCCGATCACCGAGAAAACAAAAAGGAGCGCCACATTCATGTTGGAGACGTAGAGCGTGATCTCGTGGCCGAGGACCGAGACAGTTTCGCCGAAGGGGATCGCGACGAACACCACAAAGGGCGGGGCGAGCGCCAGGATTGGCGCCAGTTTGAACAGGAACCGGTCGGCCTCGGCCGGGATGTGATCCTCTTTGGTCAGGAGCTTGATTCCGTCCGCCACCGGCTGCAACAGCCCGTGCCATCCCACGCGCATCGGCCCCATCCGCTGCTGCATGTGCCCGGCGATCTTGCGTTCCAGCCAGGTTAGCGGCAAGGGTAGCAACAGCAGGATCGCAATCATCATCGCGACCTTCAAGACGATCAGGCCAAGGGCGACGATAAGTTCCATGATCCCGGCTACTTATTCATCGGGTTGAAGCGCACGACCAGACTTTGGCTCCGGCTATACAATGAGCACTGCGCGCACTTGTCAGACTACATGGTACAACGGCGACGCACCTCATACAATGCCGTCGCAATTATGTCGTCGCTGGCTATGATGTGTCCGGGCTCAGGACGTTTTGAGACGAGTGGTTTCGCTGTGCAAGATGAAAGCTTCGCGTTTCCGCCGGTTGCATCGCGCCATCTTGCGTATCAAAACCGCCGAGGCTCTCATCGCCGCCTGATGAAAGTCCGTGGCAGGTCAGCTGGCGTCCGGGGAGCTGGACACCCAGCAGAAACGCAAAAAGCTCCTCGAGGGTTATGTCGAGGAGCTTTCTGTCAAGCGACTTGCATGGGCAAATTTGCAAGTATCGTTGGTTGCGGGGGCAGGATTTGAAGTTTCTGTCCCGCTGCGTCGGCTTCGCCTTCTTGGCGGGCCCCTGAGGAGGCGTTAAATCCTCGACCCGTTACGAGATACACAAAAGCCCGCACGAGGCGGGCCTTTGTGTATCTGGTTGCGGGG
>NZ_JBFTZZ010000036.1:0-57173 GCF_056406515.1 Rhizobium sp. P1_B8
GAAGACCGCACCGACCAGTATCTGCCGCTTTCGAAACTGCGCGCCGATCTCGAAGACCAGTTCACCCTTGTCGACATCGATTACCAGACTGGCGGCCCGGCGCGTTACGTCAGGGTCGAGGAAACCGGCGGCCGCCTCGGCTTCATCACTCCGATGACCCATAATTTCTGTGAGAGCTGCAACCGCGTGCGCCTCACCTGCACTGGCACGCTCTACATGTGCCTCGGCCAGAACGACGCCGCCGATCTCCGCGCGGCACTCCGCGCCACTGAAGACGATGCCCTCCTCCACGCCGCCATCGACGAGGCCATCACTCGCAAACCCAAAGGCCACGACTTCATCATCGACCGCACGCATAACCGTCCTGCCGTGGCGCGGCATATGAGTGTCACCGGTGGGTGAGGCGCGGTACCGCAAAGCGGGAGCGATCGATCCAGTGAATCGATCGCAGCGCCGAACGCCCTGAGCCCCGCGAAGGGCCGGGATACGGTACGGCAAACTCCCCTAACCATAGCCGCCGCACCAAGACCCAAAAGAGGACGCGCGGCGCCGCCGCATATCTCTTCTCCCCAGTGGGGAGAAGTGCCGGAGCGATAGCGAGGCGATGAGGGGGTAAGCGACGACAGGAGCGCATGCACTGAGCGCAAGCGAAGGGCAATGAATGGTGTGCCGTGCGGCCCCCTCATCCGACACTGCGGGCCACCTTCTCCCCGAGGGGAGAAGAGGGAGCAAGCCGCAGCGCCGCCACCAACCCCATCACCCAGGCTTACGCGCACAAATCGCAAACCGCTCCTGCACCATGCGCTCGAGTCCGCGCAGGAACGGCATCTTGCGCGCCTGCGCCCAATGGATATCCCTAAGCTTGCGGTCGACGACGATGTCTGTAAATCCGGCTTGGCGCAGAAGTTCGACGACCGCTTCGGCCGGCATCTGGCTGGAGAAATGCACGCGTGAGCGGATCTTCTGGTGCCGCGCCATCATCTCCGGCGTCATGTGGCTCGCCGCCGGCTTGCCGGTCACCTTTGTCCAGAGCTTCTGCAGGCCCTTGACCCAGGTTTCCCTACCCATATTGCCGTCGAGGATCAGCACCTTGCCGCCCGGCTTCAGTACCGCGAACCATTCCTTGAAGGCAGCAGCCGGGTCCACCAGCGTCCAGACGAGATGCCGGTTGGTGATGACGTCGTAGCTTCCCCGTGGTTCCATCGTGTTTTCGGCGTCGCCGGACACGAAGCGGATATCGGTGCCGCGTTTCTTCGCCTTGGCACGCGCCTGCGCCAGCATCGCATCCGACCAGTCGAGGCCGGTGACTGCAAAGCCGGCACCATGCATCAGATGCGAGATGACGGCGGTGCCGCAGGCAAGATCGAGTGCCGTGCGCCCTTGGCCCTCACCCAAATGCTTTCTGATCAGCCGCTGCCAGCCTTTCCGCTCCGCTTCCGAAAAGATTTCATGGCCGACGCTCTGGTCGAAGGTCGCCGCCCGTTCCGACCAGAAGTCGCGGATTTCATCGCGGATGGTGTAGTTCGTGTTCATGGAATTCATCTGAGGCACCCCGGCATCGGATCAGTTTGGAAACGCTCTAAAACATATAACTTGATTCATAAAGTCATATTTCTTATGCCTGCGGACATTATTCAGACCTCGGGGGAATTTCCAGATGAGTTTCGTGAAAATACTCGCAGTCTCCGCGGCTGCGGTTGCGAGCCTGATGCCGCTTTCGGCCTGGGCGCAATCCTTCACCGTCAAGGATGTCGCCGGCCGCGAAGTGACCTTCGACAAGCCGGTGGAACGTGTGATCCTTGGGGAAGGCCGCATGCTCTACGCCGTAGCACCCATCGAGAAGGAAGATCCCTTCGCCAAGATCGTCGGCTGGCGCAACGATCTCTGGACCACCGACAAGGACGGCTTCAACGCCTATGTCGAGAAGTTTCCGAAGGGCAAGGACCTGCCCTTCCTCGGTAACCTCACAGACGGCACGCTGCAGACCGAGACGATCGTCAAGCTTCATCCCGATGTGCTGCTGCTGCCGATCGGCAACAAGACGGCGGCCGACGAAGTGAAGCTCGAAGACATGTTGAACGGCATCGGCGTAAAGATCGTTTATATCGATTTTCGCGAGCATATTCTCGCCAACACCGAGCCGAGCCTGAAGATCCTCGGCCAGATCTTCGGCCATGAGGATCGCGCCGAAGCCGTCGCCAGCTTCTGGAAAGAGCAGATGGCGCGCGTGACGGACAGACTGAAGGCCGCCAATCCGCCGAAGCCGAATGTCTTCATGTATCGCGCCGCGGGTCTGGTCGAATGCTGCGGCACCTTCGGTCCCGATAATTTCGGCTTGATGGTCGATTGGGCCGGCGGTCACAATCTCGGCTCCGATTTCCTGCCGGGCTATACCGGTTCGATCAATGCCGAGCAGGTCGTCGCCTCCAATCCTGACGTCATCGTCGTCACCGGCTCCAACTGGAGCCAGACCAAGAATGCCAAGGACTTTGTGAATGTCGGCCCGAATGCGGCAGCCACCTTCGACGACAGCCGCAAGGCGCTGAACACGCTGATGGAAAACCCTGCCTTCACCGGCTCCAGGGCGGTTGCCGGCGGCAATGTCCACGCGATCTGGCACCAGTTCTATACCAGCCCCTACCAGTTCGTCGCCGTCCAGCAGCTGGCCAAGTGGTTCCATCCGAACCTCTTTGCCGATCTCGATCCCGATGCCACCTTCAAGGAATTCCACGAAAAATTCCTGCCGGTAGCCTATCAGCCGGGTTACTGGGTCGACGCCAAGGCGGGTCAGTAATCCGAAATGGCCGAGATCGCCGCCATATCGATCGAAGCCGAAGCCGGGAGGGAGCGCTACCGCGCCCTCGCCCGGCGCAAGCTTCTAATCCTTGCCGCCATGACGGCAGCGCTCTGCCTGTCCTTTGCCGTCGATCTCGCCTGGGGCCCGGCCCGCTATAGTCTCAGTGAAGTCGTCGCTGCCCTTCTCGACCCCTCCTCGGTTTCGGATCAGGTGCGCGCCGTCGTCTGGGGCATCCGCATGCCGGTTGCCGTGATGGCGATCGTCGTCGGTGCATCGCTCTCCGTCGCCGGTGCGCAGATGCAGACGATCCTCGCCAATCCGCTCGCCAGCCCCTTCACGCTCGGCATTTCGGCAGCAGCAAGTTTCGGTGCCGCACTTGCCATCGTCACCAGCGTTCCGCTTCTGCCTGTAGCGGCCGGGCTGCTGGTGCCGGTCAATGCCTTCATCATGGCGCTGATCGCCACACTCTTCATCCATTTCATCTCGCAAGCCCGTGGCGTCTCGGTGCAGACGGTGGTGCTGCTCGGCATCGCGCTGGTCTTCACCTTCAATGCGGCTCTCGCCTTCCTGCAATATCTGGCCTCCGAACAGGCGCTGTCGGCCGTCGTCTTCTGGACGATGGGCAGCCTCACCAAGGCCACCTGGCCGAAGATCTGGGTGACGCTTGCCGTCCTGTTGGCAGCACTTCCGCTCTTTGCCCGCAACGCCTGGGCGCTGACCGCCATCCGCCTCGGCGAGGACAAGGCTGCAAGCTTCGGCGTCAATGTCCGCCGCATCCGGCTCGAAACCATGCTTGTGGTCTCGCTGCTTGCCGCTGTGCCTGTGAGCTTCGTCGGGACGATCGGCTTCGTCGGCCTCGTCGGGCCGCATATCGCGCGCATGATCCTCGGCGAGGATCAGCGCTTCTTCCTGCCGGGATCGATCTTGTCGGGCGCGCTGCTGCTCTCGCTGACCTCGATCGTCTCGAAGTCGATCATACCAGGCGTCGTCTTCCCGATCGGCATCATCACCGCGCTGGTTGGCGTACCCTTCTTCTTCTCGCTCATCCTCTCGAACAGGAGCCGGTCGTGGTAGCACTACAGTTGCAGTCAGTCGGCGCCTATCACGGCCGTAAGCTTTTCGTCGAAGACGTGACCACGCCGATGATGAAGTCGGGTGAGGTCGTGGCGGTGATCGGCCCGAACGCCGCCGGCAAGTCGACGCTTTTCAAGCGCATCACCGGCCTGCTCAAAGGGCCTGGCCGTGTCGTCGTCGAAGGCTCTAAGACAAAAAACGCCATCAGCTACATGCCGCAGGATACCTCGGCAAACGCGGTGCTGACGGTCTACGAATCCATCCTGCTTGCCCGCAAGCAGGGCCAGTCCTGGGCTGTCAGCGACAGCGACCTGCGCTTCATCGACGAGATCATGAAGGCGCTTGATATCACCGCCATCGCCTTCCGCGATCTCGGCGCGCTTTCCGGCGGCCAGCGCCAGCTGGTCTCGATCGCCCAGGCCCTGGTCCGCGAGCCTGAGATCATGCTGATGGACGAACCAACAAGCGCGCTCGACCTTCACCGCCAGGTCGAAGTCCTCGACTTCATGCGCCGCCAGGCCCGCGCCAAGGGCATGATCGTCCTGATCGCCATTCACGACCTCAACCAGGCCCTTCGCTTCGCCGACAAGGTCCTGGTCATCGCCAACGGCCGCATGCACGCCTGCGGCACCCCCCGCGACGTCGTCACCGCCGAAATGCTGCGGGAGATCTACAGGGTCGAGGCCCGGGTGGAGAAATGCTCAATGGACCACGATCATGTGATCGTGGATGGGACAGCGCATTGAGGCTGCCAAAATAAGTCTGCCTCATCAGTTGATCAATCGCTGCGCGGTAAACTTGTCCGTAACAAGCATGTCGATGACCCCCACGCGGAGCGCCCCTGCGATAGCGTCAGTCTTTTTGGACCCGCCGGCAAGAGCAATGACCCGGTCCACCCGTTCGAGATCCTCGAGTGGAAGCCCTATGACCCGGTCGTCCAGGGGTGTCTTGACCGGCTTGCCGTTTTTATCGAAGAAGCGAAGTGAGATATCGCCGACGGCTCCCGCTTCCGCGAGATCAGAGAGTTCGCGAGACGAAAAGATGTTGCCGGACCGTGCGAGAAGTTCGGACGGTTCGACTGCTCCGATTCCGACAATCGCAAGCGTTATGCTGCCGAACAAGTCCATCGTCTCCCGAACGTATGGATCGGCCTGCATAAGAAATTTTGCCTCTCTGGACGTCGTAACGCCCTGCACAGCGAGCAGTTTTGGCTCAGCGCCGGTCAGGCGAGCAAGCCGCGTGGTAAGCTGCGTCGCATGCGTCTGGACTGAAGGATCGCCCATGCCTCCAAGGGTTTGGACGACGTATTTCGCCTGAGCGCTCTTCAGCGGATGAATGTTCTCGACCATCTTGGAGATGGTCTGGCTCCAACTCGAAACGCCGATGATCTCCCCTGGCGCAAGCGTCACCTCCAAGAGATGAGCCGCTGCCTCTCCGATACGGGCCATGATGGCTCCATCCCGATCTTCCGTGCACTCCACGACGATCGCCTCCGGCAGATCATATTTCTCGCGAAGCGCGCCCTCGAGCTCGCTGTAGGTGCCAACGGGGGGCGTCACGCTGGTTCGGACAATATCTTCAGCCTCTGCACGCTTGAGCATGCGCGACACCGTCGCCTGCGACAGGCGAAGGTGCTCTGCGATCTCCGCCTGTCGCCGTCCCTCCAAATGGTACATCTGGGCGACCCTTGAGATGAGGCGGAGTTCATTGAGGCGAGTCATCGCTAATCCTAGGGTGAATTTTTATTCATCATTAGCCGTTGTTTCGCGGGACGTCGAGCGGGCAAGTGCATCACTCCATGTATTCAGAAGCACCGCTCGATCCACGGGTTCCGGGTCAATGATATGCGAGCTCCGGGGCAGCTCTGCGATAACATGAAGATCGCTCCACAAGCCAAGTGAGAGACCCGCGAGATATGCGGCTCCCAAAGCCGACGCCTCGGGTGCTTCGCATTGGATCACGGGATGTTCGATGAGGTTCGAGACACACTGCATCAGGAACCGGTTCTGGCTCGGTCCGCCGTCTACATAGAGCGCCCCGAGCTCGCCGCCGCTTTGTGCACGCATGGCGGCGATCACGTCGTGCACCTGGAAGGCGATCGAGTCGGTTACCGACCGCGCCATTTGCGCACGTGTCGTATTGAAGTTGATCTGGGAGAACAGGGCACGGGCGTCCGAGTTCCAATAGGGTGCGCCCAGTCCCACGAATGCTGGCACGAAGCCCGGTCCGCCCGGTTCGGCGCTCGCCGCAAGTTCGACAAGGGCCGCCACGTCTGAAAGGCCGAGAATGCCTGCCATCCAGGGGAGACTGGCGGCGCAAACGAGAATATTGCCTTCGAAAGCGAAAGTCGGCTTTCCCCCGAGACGCCATGCGACGGTCGTTGTGACGCCGTTGCGTGGGGGAATAAATCGCGGAAGCGTCGTCATGATAGAAGAGCCGGTTCCAAAGGTTACCTTGCCATCACCCGGCTTGAATGCGCCATGGCCGAACAGCGCAGCATGGCTGTCTCCGATCGCGGCCATTATCGGAGTTCCATCCGGCACGCCTGGCAACCCTTGCGTCCTGCCGAAGTCGGCAGAGCTGTCGAGTACTTCGGGGAGGAGCGCGATATCCACGCCGAAAATCTCGCCAAGTTCCTTGCTCCATCTCTGCTCCTGGAGATCGAACAACTGGCTCCTGGCGGCATTGGAAGCATCGCAGACATGCCGGCGCCCACCCGTCAGGCAGTGGACGAGCCAACTGTCGACCGTTCCCAGCCGCACCGATCGCCCGGCCGGCATACGGTCGAGCAGCCATCGGAATTTCGAACCCGGGAACATCGGATCCAGTGGCAGGCCTGTGAGCGCCTGCACACGGTCAAGGTGGCCTTCGACAATGAGACGTTCGCAATCCTGTGCCGTTCGACGGCACTGCCAGCTTACCACCGGTCCAAGTGCTTCTCCCGTTTCGGCGTCCCAGGCCGTGACTGATTCGCGCTGATTGGAAATCGCCACGGCCTCGACAATGACGTCGGGGGCGGCCTTCAGGCAGGCGTCGATCGCCTCGCAGACGGATGCGTAGAGCCGCCGTGGGTCTTGTTCGACCCAGCCTGGTTTCGGATAGGCGATGCCGACTGGAGCCGAACCTCTGCCAACAATTTCTCCCTTTTCGGAAACGAGAACTGCCTTTGAATTGGTGGTGCCCTGGTCAATTGCCAGAATTGCCCGCATTCTATCCTCCCCAGATCAGACGGCAGCCGGGACGACAAAAGGCATCCGGGCTGATCATGTGATCCCAGTTACTTGCGCCTGATCAGCGACTGCGCCGCGTCGGCGATTGCGGACGGCGCCATCCCGAATTCGTCGAGCAGGAACTCTGCCGAACCGGTCGGAGCGTAGACGCCGGGAACTCCGAGACGTTTCATCGGGACTGGAGCATTGTCGACCACCACTTCGGCGACCGCGGAACCGAGCCCGCCAAAGATCGAATGCTCTTCGGCTGTGACGATCGCTCCGGTTTCCTTCGCCGCCGCGATGATGGCGTCCTCGTCGATCGGACGAACCGTTGCAAGGTTGAGCACTCTGGCGTTGATACCGCGTTCTGCGAGGATCTCGGCAGCCTTTAGGATTCGATGAGTCAAAGTGCCGTTTGCGATAAGGGTGACGTCGTAACCCTGGCGAAGGAGATTTGCCTTGCCAAGTTCGAACTTGTGACCCTCCGGAAGGAGATCAGGCACACCTACGCGAGACAGACGCAGGAAACAGGGGCCTTTGTAGGCCGCGGCCCACTCAACCGCAGCAGCTGTTTCGATGCGGTCACAAGGCGCAATGACCGGAAGATTAGGCAGAACCCGCGTCCAGGCGAAGTCCTCGATCGAGTGATGGGTCGGGCCGAGTTCGCCATACGCCATTCCAGAAGAAATGCCGACCAGCTTGACGTTGGCATTCGAATACGAAATATCGGCCTTGATCTGCTCCAGCGACCGTCCCGTTAGAAACGGAGCGGCGGCGCACACGAACGGAAGGCGGCCGCCATTGGCGAGGCCTGCTCCAACCCCCACCATGTTCTGCTCAGCGATACCGACATTGACGAGGCGCTCTGCAAACTTCGCCTTGAAGCCGCCGAGTTTGGAGGAACCCACGGAGTCGTTGCAGACGGCAACGATTGTTTCGTTTTCGGCTGCCAGCCGCTCAAGCGTAGTGGCGAATGCGTCGCGGCAATCGTAGAGCTTGGGTGCGTTTATTGGCGCGTTCATTACAGTGCCTCCGACAATTCTGCCAATGCGATTTCGTATTGTTCCTTGCTCGGTACCTTGTGGTGCCAGTCGACTCGGTCTTGCATGAACGAGATTCCATGCCCCTTGTTGGTGTGGGCGACGATGCAATGCGGCCTCGATCCCCGGTGTTCGAGGGCTGAAACGACTTCGCTCATATTGTTCCCATTGATCTCGGTGACTTCCCAATCGAAAGCTTCAAGCTTCGGACGAAGCGGGGCGAGATCGTTGGTTTCCGCCAGGGCCGCGCCCTGCTGGAACCTGTTGTGGTCGATGACCAGCGTCAAGTTATCGAGCTTGAACTGCGCGGCCGCCATGATCGCTTCCCAGTTGGAGCCCTCCTGCATCTCACCATCGCCGGTGACGACATAGGTGTGATATTTCGCGCCTGAGAGCTTGGCGGCTTTTGCCATTCCTATTGCGACTGGAAGACCGTGGCCCAGCGGCCCGGTATTCGTTTCGACGCCAGGAACCTTGTTGCAATTTGGATGCCCGTTCAGCCTCGAATGCGGCTGCAAAAAGGTGGAAATCTCTTCCTCCGGGATGAAGCCGCGTTTTGCGAGCGTCACATACAGAGCGCATGCCGTATGTCCCTTCGAAAGAACGAACCTGTCGCGGTCGGGGTGCTTCGGCTGATCGGGCCAAACATTCAGCACACGAAAATAGAGGGCAGTCAAAATGTCGATAACCGACATCTCCCCGCCAATATGGCCGGCGCCCGCTTCAAAGACCGCCTGGAGATCGCGCAATCGGATCTCGCGAGCGACCCGCTCGAGTTCTGTCGTATTCATGGATTCCTCTCGTGCATAAATATTCAGTTATCAATATTTTTGCACAAGACGCCGATTAGTCAAGCCCCTTAAGCGGTACACCGGCAGTTGCAAGCCCAGAAAATCCTATTGACAGCCGAAAGGCAACTTGTTAATGAATTTTCCAGCATAAGTGAATATTTATTCTTCGAACGAATTAGCGATCAGCCTACGCATAGGGAGGAACAATGGTGGCGCTTGATATCAATGAACACAGGCTTTCGTCCGGCGCCTGGTTGAGCAAGCTCAAGGGCGCCACCGGCCCACTCGTGGGGCTGCTCGCACTTTGCGTCTTTCTGAGCGTCAGCACCGACACGTTTCTGTCGGTTCGGAACGGCCTCAACATCCTCGATCAGATCACGGTTCTCGGCATCATGGCCGTCGGAATGACCTTTGTCATTCTGATCGGCGGCATCGATCTCTCCGTCGGCTCGGCACTCGCTCTTGCGATGATGGTCATGGGCTGGACTGCGAATGTCGCCGGCCTACCGCTGCCGGTCGGGATCGCTTTTGCTCTGGTCGCATCGGGCGTTTCGGGGCTGATCGTCGGACTACTGGTGACGCAGTTCAGGGTTCCAGCGTTTATTGCCACTCTTGCAATGATGTCCGCGGCTCGCGGCGTCGCAAATATGATCACGGACGGCCAGCAGATCGTCGGATTCCCCGACTGGTTCATGATGCTGGCAATCGATCGCCATTTCGGTGTGTTGACAGCCACGGTGTTTCTCATGCTTGCGGTTGTTCTTGCCGCGTGGCTTTTCCTGCACTTCCGGTCCGAAGGCCGCATGCTCTACGCGGTGGGAGGAAATCCGGAAGTCGCTCGGCTGGCGGGTATCAACGTCCCGCTCGTGACGATTGGCGTCTACGTCGCAAGTTCAGTCCTCGCGGGGCTCGCAGGCATCGTACTCGCCGCCAGGCTGGACTCCGTCCAGCCGTCCAGTGGTCTGGGCTATGAGTTGGACACCATCGCTGCGGTCGTCATCGGCGGGACTTCACTCTCGGGGGGCGCGGGCGGTATCGGAGGAACACTTATCGGTGTTCTTATCATCGGCGTCCTTCGCAACGGGCTCAATCTTCTCAACGTCTCGCCCTTCCTGCAGCAAGTGATCATCGGCATCGTCATCGTGCTCGCAGTCGGCGCGGAGACTATTCGTCGGCGTCGCGCCTGACGAACGGGGTCCGCCGCGTTGGCGGGCCTGGAATTCCGCTCCAAGGGTTTGGGGCGGATCAATACCCCGAGGGGGAGGACATACCCGAGGGTTCCATCAAACAACGGAGGAAATACAATGAAAATAGCGCGCACCATGCTCGCGTCTGCTGCACTGCTGGGTCTCATGCTCGGCCCCGTACACGCGGCGGAACTGAAGAAGCTCGGCTTGGCCGTTGCCAACCTTCAGGCAAACTTCTTCAACCAGATCAAGCAATCGGTCGAAGCCGAAGCCAAGAAGCGCGGCATCGAAGTCATCACGGTCGACGCAAAGGGCGACGGGCCGACACAGGTCAATCAGATTCAGGACCTCCTGACCCAGAAAATCGACGCGCTGATCTACATTCCGGCAGGTGCGGCCGCTGCGACCGTTCCGGTCAAGCTCGCGAAGAACGCTGGTATTCCGGTCGTGAACGTTGACCGCAACGCCGAGGGAGCACCCGGCGATACATTCCTTGCAACGGATTCCGTCGCGTCTGCCAAGGCCGTGTGCGACTACATCCTGAAGGAAGCCGGCGGCAAGGGGAAGATGGTCATCATCCACGGCCAGAAGGGCACGACGCCGGAAGTCGATCGTTCGAAGGGCTGCGCTGAATCTCTCAAGGCATATCCTGATGTCAAGGTTGTCGCCGAGCAGTTCTCGAACATCTGGAGCCAGGACGAAGGATTCCAGATCATGCAGAATATGCTGCAGGCAAATCCGGACGTTTCGATCGTGTTCGCCCAGGCCGACGGCCTCGCCCTTGGCGCCGCACAGGCGATCAAGGTCGCCAATCCTTCCCAGAAGATCGTGGTTGGCGGCTTCGATGGTGACACCGCAGCTCTCGAAGCGCTCAGCAAAGGCGTCTTCAACGTAACTGCGACCCAGCAGACGCAGAAGATGGGCCGCGATGCGGTTGAAAACGCCGCCAAGCTTGTCGCCGGAGAAAAGGTGCCGCCGGTCCAGCTCATGGATGCCACGCTGACAACCAAGGAAAACGTCGCAGGCTTCATCGCCAACCATCCGTAATGAAGTTGAGGTCTTGAGGAGGTGTGCCATGACTGATCCAGTTCTTTCCCTGAGGGGCATATCCAAGTGGTATGGGCCGCTCCAGGTTCTGAAGAATGTCAGCTTGGACGTCTATCCGGGCGAAGTGGTTGCACTTCTCGGTGAAAACGGAGCGGGCAAGTCAACGCTATCGGGCATCATCGCCGGGTCCCGCACACCGTCCGAAGGATCAATGACATGGCTGGGGCAGCCTTATGCCCCAGCCACCCCAAGGGAAGCGATCGACAAGGGCGTTGTCCTGATCCACCAGGAGCTGCAGCTTCTGCCGCAACTGTCGATCGCGGAAAATGTCTTCATCGGACGCTGGCCGATGAAGAACGGCGTCGTCGATCGTCCCCAAATGGTTCGCCGGGCCCACGACCAGCTCGCTCGCTTGAACCTTCACATACCCGCAACGCGGACGGTCGCCGGCCTTTCCACAGCAAATCAACAACTCATCGAGATCGCCAAGGCGCTGGCTCTCAACGCCAAGCTACTGATCCTCGATGAGCCGACAGCCGCCCTTGGCGGCGCGGAGACGGAAGCTCTTTTCGAACAGGTTAGAAAGCTTCGGTCAGAGGGTGTCGGCATCGTCTACATTTCCCACCGCATGGAAGAGATCAAGCGAATAACCGACCGGATCGTCGTTCTTCGCGATGGCGAGCGTGTGCAGGAATTCTCCGACAGCGCGACCCCGGTGCGAACGATCGTCGAGAGCATGGTCGGACGCCCGCTTGACCGCTTGTTCCCTGCCCTGCCGGTTCCGACAGACCATCCAGTACTCCAGGTGTCGGGGCTGAGCTCGCCGGACAACTCATTCCGTGACGTTACCTTCGATGTGCGCGCCGGGGAAATTCTCGGGATCGCCGGATTGGTCGGCGCCGGCCGCACGGAACTTGTCCGCGCCATTTCGGGCGCGGACCCAATCAGTGCAGGTTCGATCAAGCTGGAAGGCGAAGAACTCAGGCTGCGCGATCCGGCGGACGCGATCGCCAAGGGTATTGTGATGGTCCCGGAAGACCGCAAGGAGCAAGGCCTGGTTGTCGGGCACCGCATCGGCGAGAACATTATATACGCCAATCTTGACAAGCTGGGCGGGCGTTGGATTACGCCGCGCATCAAGCGCTCGTTTGCGGAGAAGGCAGTTGCCAAGTTCGGCGTGAAGGGCCGTGCGGAGCAATATGCCTCGGACCTGTCCGGCGGCAACCAGCAGAAGGTCGTCATCGCGAAATGGCTGATGCGCGATCCTAAGGTCGTCGTACTCGACGAACCGACGAGAGGCATCGACGTCGGCGCCCGAGCGGGCATCTACGACATCATCGTCAATCTTGCCAAACGGGGCGTGGCGGTCATCGTCGTAAGCTCGGACCTCGAGGAAGTTCTCGGAGTCTCCAATCGCATTCTCGTGCTTGCGCAAGGCAAACAGGCAGGCATTCTCAATCGTGACCAGGCAAATGACGTTTCGGTCATGGAGCTAGCCACCATCTAAACAGACAGAGAAAGGAAGAGCGGTGTCCGACATCACTCTGAACGCCCCGAAGCTTTTCGATCTTAGCGGCCAGGTTGCCATCATTACCGGAGCAGGAAGCGGCATTGGGCAGCGCATTGCCATCGGCCTTGCACAGTGCGGCGCCGACGTGGCGTTGCTCGACCGTCGAACCGACGACGGGCTGGCCAGGACGGCTGAACATATTCGCGCCGCTGGCCGCCGTTCGATCCAGATCGCGGCTGATGTCACGAGCAAGTCTTCCCTTGGAGAGGCAATAGCACGGACCGAGGCAGATCTCGGCGCATTGACACTTGCAGTCAACGCGGCGGGCATCGCTAACGCGAACGCAGCGGAAGAGATGGAGGAGGACCAATATCAGACGTTGATGGATATCAACCTGAAAGGCGTCTTTCTTTCCTGCCAGGCAGAGGCTCGCGCCATGCTGAAGAATGGACGCGGCTCCATCGTCAACATCGCTTCCATGTCGGGTGTGATCGTAAACCGGGGGCTGAGCCAAGCGCACTATAACGCCTCGAAGGCGGGCGTGATCCATATGTCGAAGTCTATGGCGATGGAATGGGTCGACCGCGGCATTCGCGTCAACACCATCTCCCCCGGATACACGGCAACGCCCATGAACACCCGTCCCGAGATGGTCCATCAGACCAAGCTCTTCGAAGAGCAAACGCCAATGCAGCGAATGGCAGCGGTGGACGAGATGGTAGGCCCGGCAGTGTTCTTGCTGTCGAATGCGGCAAGCTTCGTGACCGGCGTCGATCTTCTCGTCGACGGCGGTTTCTGCTGCTGGTGATGGCGAGGCGAAAGCTCATTGCCGGCAACTGGATAATGAACGGTCTCGCTTCCTCCCTAGCTGAGATCGAGGCGCTGAAGGGAATAACGGGCAAGACGGCGTGCGATATCGTCGTCTGCCCGCCCTTCACGCCGATCGAACGGGCTGTCGAACGGACGGCGCCCAAGACTGCCTGAATTCGCCGAGCTCCAATAATCATCGCAGGGCAGGTCACGCCCAGATTTGCTGTTTACCGGGAAGGAAAGAGCATGAAACGCTTCGAAGATAAGACGGTCGTGATCACGGGAGGCAGCCGCGGCATCGGCGCTGCCATCGCCAGACGCTTTGCGCGCGAAGGCGCCAATCTCGTCGTTTCGGCCAACGAGGAGCTGGTCCACGGCGTTGCCGAACAGATCCGGGCCGAAGGCGGCAAGGCGATCTCCTTCATCGGCGACGTTACCGACAAGGCAAGCGTCAAGGCCCTCTACGATGCCGCCGAGAAGGAATTCGGCTCGGTCGACGTCTCGATCCAGAATGCCGGCGTCATTACCATCGCCCGGGTCGAGGACCTGACCGAAAACGAGTGGGACAAGGTGATGGCCGTCAACACCAAAGGCGTTTTCCTCTGCGCTCAGGAGGCGATATCAAGAATGCGCAAGCACAAGCGCGGCGGCCGCATTATCAACACCGCTTCCGGCCAGGCCCGCGATGGCTTCATCTACACCCCGCATTACGCCGCCTCGAAAATGGGCGTCGTCGGCATCACCCAGAGCCTGGCCAAGGAAGTCGCGACCGAGAAGATCACCGTCAACGCCTTCTGCCCCGGCATCATCGAGACCGACATGTGGGCCTATAACGACCAGGCCTGGGGCAAGCTGCTCGGCAACTACGCCCCCGGCGAGCTGATGAAGGAATGGGTCGAGGGCATCCCGATGAAACGGGCCGGCTCCGGCGAAGACGTCGCCGGCCTGGTCACCTTCCTCGCCAGCGATGACGCCGCCTATATCACCGGCCAGACGATCAATGTCGACGGCGGCCTGATCATGTCCTGATGCAGGTCGCCCAAAAGTGCGCAGCGGTTTTGGGACAACGACATGCATGGAAGGATCAAACCACCAACGAAGCACGGAAGGCGAGCCGGTCGTCGCCTCCGTGTGAACAGTGTGTCCATCGGCGTCAGGGCAGCTTTGCATTTTTGCCCGGTCGACTGACCTTGCCATCCGCCTGTCTTTGATCCTATCTTTGAAATGTTCTCAGGGCGGGGTGCAATTCCCCACCGGCGGTATCAGGAGCAATCCTGGAGCCCGCGAGCGCTTCCGGCACCACAGCGCCGCGCGTCTTTCAGACGCGCAAACGACGCTGTAGCACTTTGAATTGCTGGAAGGTCAGCAGATCCGGTGGGATGCCGGAGCCGACGGTATAGTCCGGATGGAAGAGGACAACACGGGCAGTCGCACTCCATCCCGGAGTCGGCTGACGTTTGTTCGCCCAAGGGCAGAAGGCTCGCTCACGGTTTGAGCCGAGCAGACCATGTCAGCCCGCTGACATAACCCTTGAAAGGCCAGACAGCATGACTATCGCAAGAATTGAAGATGCCATATCAGCCATTGCCAGCGGCCAGATGGTCGTCGTCGTCGACGACCAGAACCGGGAAAACGAAGGCGATATCGTGGTCGCGGCCGACGCCGTCACTCCTGAGGCAATCGCCTTCATGATGACCCACGCCCGCGGCCTCGTCTGCATTGCCATGGAAGGCGAGCGCCTCGATGCGCTCGATATTCCGCTGATGGTGCCCAACAACACGGAATCGCACAAAACCGCCTTTACGGTCTCCGTCGATTATCTCAAGGGCACGACGACGGGCATCTCGGCTGCCGACCGCGCCGCCACCGTCCGCGCCCTCGTCGACGATCGCGCAAAGCCAGATGAATTCGCCCGCCCCGGCCACATCTTTCCGCTCCGCGCCAACCCCCGCGGCGTGCTCGGCCGCCCCGGCCATACCGAAGCCGCCGTCGATCTCGCCCGCCTCGCCGGAAGGGTCCCCGCCGGCGTCATCTGCGAAGTCGCCAACGACGACGGAACCATGTCCCGTCTGCCCGAACTCACGCTCTTCGCCGAACGCCACAACCTCCCCCTCGTCACCATCGAGGACCTGGTCGCCTACCTCGACCGCCTGGCGGAAAGAGACATACGCGAAGTCGCCTGATCGATGCCTTAGTTGCGGCGGCATAGCCCGCCGCAACAAAGAACGTGCCGCAGTGATGACACTGACGGCACCTTCCCTTGCTGGTCCTATGTCCGGCTGATCGAAACCCCACCATCCGCCAGCATCGCCGTGCCGGTCACGAAGCTCGACATGTCGGAGGCGAGGAAAAGCGCCGCATTGGCGATCTCTTCGGGTTGCGCCATGCGTTTCAGCGCATGCAATCCCTCCACGAAAGCGAGCACCTCCGGCGTGGCATCGGGCGCGTTGGTGATGCTGGCGGGCGTGTCGGTGCCTCCGGGAAGCAGTGCGTTGACACGGATCTTCTGCGTTCCGAATTCGGCGGCGAGCACCTGCACGAAGCCGATCAGCCCCGCCTTGCTCGCCGCATAGGCGGCCATGCCAGGCATGCCGACGGTGTGGCCGACGAAAGTCGAGGTGAAGATCAGCGATCCGCCGCCTTTTCCCATCGCCGCCGACTGGTGCTTGGCGCCGAGGAAGGCGGCGGTGAGATTGGTCTCGATCGTCTCGCGCCAGCCCTCCAGCGACAGCCCGGCGACCGGCCCCATCTCACCGAGGATGCCGGCATTATTGAAGGCGATGTCGAGCCGGCCGAAACGCGAAACTGCCGTCTCGACGAGCCTTGCCTGCAGCGCCTCGTCCTTGACATCGCCTAATATGGCGACGGCCTGACCACCCTCCGCCTCGATTTCCGCGATGACGGCATCGAGCGCATCCTGCCGCCGGCCGGTGACTACGAGCTTGGCGCCTTGCCGTGCAAAGAGTTTCGCCGCTGCGCGGCCGATGCCGGAACTTGCGCCGGTAATGATTGCGATCTTGTCGTTGAGAAGTGTCATATCGGTCTCTCCTGGGTTGTTACGAGACCTGAGATGCTCAAACATCAGGCGATGCAGCCACCCGTTTCCCGCGCAGGACGAGAAAAACGCCTATGGCCGAACCGGCAACGCGACGGACGTCCTCATCGACGCCTTGATCGCGGCGTCGGAAATATCGGAATTCACGTTATAAAACAGGCATTTGTCGGACTTCCGCCCACACGCCTGCATTGACATCAGTGCCATTGTGCACCGCATCATCGATTTATGCCTGGTGTGACATTCATCCGATTCCCTTCATGCATCTTCGCGACTAAAAGGGGCGCACAGGTAACGGGAATCTCTTCATGCCGCGGTCACGCAATACTCAGGGCGCCATCTATATGAGCATGGCGATGGCCGGCTTTTCCGCAAGCGACGCCCTATCCAAATCGGTGATCGCCCATATGAACGCCGGCGAGATCATGTTCCTGCGCGGCCTCTTCACCAGCCTGCTGGTCTATCTGATCGCCTGGAAAATGGGCGCGCTGCGCTCCTGGCGGGTCATGCTGCAGCCGATGATTATCTTCAGGATCATCTGTGAGACGCTCTCCGCCGTCACCTATATCACCGCGCTCGGCTTGATGCCGATCGCCAATGCCTCGGCGATCCTGCAGTCGCTGCCGCTGGTCGTCACCTTCGGTGCAGCGCTGTTCTTCGGTGAGCCGGTCGGCTGGCGGCGCTGGTCGGCGATTCTCGTCGGCCTCGTCGGCGTGATGATCATCATCCGCCCCGGCCCGGAAGGATTCACCGCCGCCGCCCTGCTCTGCGTCGCCGCGGTGCTGACGACGGCCGGCCGCGATCTCGCCACCCGGAGCATCAGCCCGGAAATTCCCTCGCTGATGATAACCGTCATCACTGCCATGTCGGCCTCCTTCTTCGGCGCACTGCTCATCCCGCTGCTCGGCGGCTGGCAGCCGGTCAGCGCCACCTCGCTCGGGCATCTCGTGCTCGCCTCGGTACTGGTGCTCGTCGGTTACCAGTCGGTCATTCTCGCCATGCGTACCGGCGAAATCTCCTTCGTCGCGCCGTTCCGCTATACCAGCCTGATCTTCTCCTCCCTGCTCGGCTTCCTCTTCTTCGCCGAAGTGCCTGACAGCTGGACGCTCGTCGGCGCCGCGATCGTCATCGCCTCCGGCCTCTATACGTTCTATCGTGAGGCCAAGCGCCGCGTATCGCCGATCGCGCAGGAATCCGCGCCGCGCGCGCCGGTCTGAGGAAGGATGATGGCTGAATTCTCGCTTGGCAGATCTGATATAGCAGGCGTCGTATTGGCTGGCGGCCGCTCGCAGCGCATGGGCCGCGACAAGGCAGGCGTGATGCTCGGGGCCGAGAGCCTGCTCCACCATGTGCTGACCCGCCTCGCGCAACAGGCCCCGCTCGTTGCCGTCAATGCCGATGCCGCCGCCGAGGGCGTGCCTGTCGTTCCCGACCGTTTTCGCGGTAAGGCCGGGCCGATGGCCGGCATCCATGCAGCCATGGTCTATGCCGCCGGCCTGCCCTCGATCACCCATGTCGTCACCGTCTCGGTGGATTGCCCGTTCTTCCCGGCCGATCTCGTCGCCCGGCTGGCGGCTGCGATCGAGCACCCGTCGCAGATCGCCATTGCCGCCTCCGAGGGCCGCAGCCATCCCGTCTTCGGGCTGTGGCCGGTGACGCTGGCCGCCGATCTCGAAGCCTGGATCACCACCGACGAGAAGCGCCGCGTACGCGACTTCCTGTTACGGCATGACGTTACGGAAGTGGCGTTTCCGCTGCATCCGACCCGCGCCAGCCTGCTCGACCCTTTCTTCAACATCAATACGCCCGACGATCTCGTCGAGGCGGAACGCTGGCTGGAGGCCCTTCGCGGATGACCGCACCGAAAATCTTCGGCATCGCCGGCTGGAAGAACTCAGGCAAGACGGGGCTCGCCGTCCGACTGGTGACGGAGTTCACCCGCCGCGGCTACAGGATCTCGACGATCAAGCACGCCCATCATGATTTCGACATCGACAAGGTCGGGGCCGACAGCTACCGCCACCGCCAGGCCGGCGCCCACGAGGTCACCATCGTCTCCGGCACCCGCTACGCCATCATGCACGAGCTGCGCGGTGCCCCCGAACCTGAGTTCGAGGAGATCCTCGCCCGCCTCGCCCCCTGCGACCTCGTGCTGATCGAAGGTTACAAGCGCGAGCCGATCCCGAAGATCGAGGCCCGCCGCCTGGAGGCGGCAAATCGTGAACCGTTGGCGCCGAGCGATCCCCATATCTGCGCTATCGCCGCCGATCATGCCGTCACGGATACGGCCCTGCCGGTCTTCGATCTGGACGACACAGGCGCCATCGCCGATTTCATTGCTGGCATCGTCGGCCTTGGACAGGCCACGGCTTAATTCTTAAATCGGAATCGATTTAAGGACACAATGATGCAGCGCTTAAAAGTGTTACAGCGTCCTTTGCGCGCCTGAAAGGACACGCGGCACTATGGGCGCTGAGCCCCGTGCACCACTGCCGGACCTGAGAAGCTGAATTGTTTCGCTTGCCATCGCCTTGGCGATTTCCTTGGCGAGCTGAGCCTGATCATAGGGCTTTGCCAATCTCGGAAGATCGATATCGGTGCCGGCGGGAAGATCGGCGTAACCTGTCGCCAGCACGATCGGCAATGCCGGATAAATGTCCCGTGCGGCCTGGGCCAGCTGTGCACCGGTCATACCAGGCATCGAATAGTCGGTTATGACAAGGTCGAAATGCTGACCGCTGCTGATCAGTTCCAGCGCCTGCGCGCCGGAGTTTGCTTCGACGACCTCGTGGCCGAGATCTTCAAGCATGTCGACCGAACTCATGGCGATCAAGGCATCGTCATCGACCAGCAGGATCTTCAGTCTGGATGCAGCTTGCGGAACGGGCAGTTCCGCTTCGATCACCCGCTCGGGGCGCTGTTCGGTTGCGGGAAGCCACAACTCAGCGGTCGTCCCGACCCCAAGTTCGCTTGTCAGACGAAGTGCGCCATTGAGCTGAACGGCAAGCCCGTGGATCATCGATAAGCCGAGGCCCGTGCCCTTTCCGAGTTCCTTGGTCGAGAAAAACGGATCGACCGCCTTCTTCAGCGTCTCCGCGTCCATGCCGGTGCCGCTATCGGCCACCGCCAACACAAGATAGGCGCCCTTGTCGAGAGTGCCGTCATCGCCGGCCACCTGCGCATCACGCAGCGATATGGACAGCGTCCCGCCATCCGGCATCGCATCGCGGGCATTGACCGCAAGGTTGAGCAGCGCCAGTTCGAGCTGGTTCGCATCGACCAGCGCCGGCGGCAGGGTTGCCGGCAGGATGGTTTCGATACTGATCGAGGATCCCACAGAGCGCCGCAGTAGATCTTTCATGCCGGAGACCAGCTCGGCCAGATCGATCGGCTTGACCTGCAGATCCTGCTGTCTGGCAAAAGCCAGCAGCCGCTGCGTCAGCGCCGCCCCGCGCCGCGCACCCTGAACCGCCCCGTCGACCAGACGCGTCGCCTTGGCATCTCCGGCAACATGCTTGCCGAGCAGCTCCAGATTTCCGAGAACGACCATCAGCAGATTGTTGAAATCGTGTGCGACGCCGCCGGTCAGTTGGCCGATCGCCTCCATCTTCTGTGATTGGCGAAGCTGCTCCTCGGCTCTTTCACGCTGGGACACTTCCTCGAGCAGGGTCTGGTGAGCCGCATTGACCTCTTTGGTCCGTTCCCTCACGCGCTCTTCGAGGTTTTCATTGAGCCGTCTCAGGTTTTCCTCAATGGTCTTGCGGACAGTGGTATCGGAGCAGACGCCGACGAGTTTCATGGCGGAACCATATCTGTCGGAATAAAGCTGCGCGTGGACCTCGGTCCAATGCAGCGATCCATCCGGCCAGATCGTCCTGTGCTCGATCGAATAGTCGCGCCCAGTATCGATCGTCTGGCGCAACCGTGCCAGCACAAGATCCCGGTCGTCGGGGTGGATACTTGCGATCAGATCGTCGCGTGTGACATCGTCATCGGGGCTTCGGCCGAAGATTGCTTTGCAGGTCGCCGAGGCCGACAATGCCATCGAGGACAGCTCCAGCTCCCATGCCCCGAGACGACCGGCGGCGAGAGCGGTCTGCAACCGCCGCTCTCCCTCGCCCAGAGCCTCAAGCCGGGTTCGCGCTTCATATTGGCGCAGGCGCCCCTTTAATGCGGTCCGGGCCACGCTGATGAACGAGGTCGCATGGAACGGCCTTTCCAGGAAGGTGACGTTGCCAAGAACCTCGGAAAGCCTGGCAGCGGCCGGATTTCGTTCAGGTCCGCCACCACGTGTGGTGAGCACGATGAACGGTAGGTCAGACCAGCTCGGCTGGGCCGAAACCCAGGCGGCGATCGGCTTGAGATCGCTCGAGCGAACGGCCTCCTCCGTCAGGACGCCAAGCGCGACGTCATCGCTGAGCGATGACGCGAACATAGGCAGGTCGGTGGTGGCAATCGATGCCAATCCGGCCTCATCGACCAATGATCTCGCCACCCAGGCATCGCGACCGACGGGGGTGTAGATCAATGCTTTCGGTTTGCCGGAATTAGGAATTGCCGCTATCCCCGCCATCGGTCGCAAGGAGCGGCGTTGAGGTCGTGACAAATTCGGGAACGCCGCGAAGCACGCCCTGGAACCCGACGAGAGGATCGCCGAACCTCAAGCCGGAAGCGTCGATGCGATACTCCCGGATGGTATCCTCGTGAAAGCCGGTCCTCTTCTTGATCACCGAGACTGCCCGCCGCACCTTTCCGGCCGCCTCGAAGTAACGCAGCAGAATGACGGTATCGGCGAGATAGGTAACGTCGACAGGTGCCTTCATGTCACCGACCAGCCCGTGCTGGGCCACGGTGAGAAAGGTGTTGGCGCCTTGCCTGTTCAAATATTGCAGCAGCTCATGCATATGAAGGATCAGCGAATTCTCGTCCGGCATCGAAGCCTGGTAACCGTTGATACTATCGATGATGACGGTTTTCGCATCCGACTTGTCGACGCAATTGCGCACGCGGTGGGCGAATTCGCCCGGCGACAGTTCGGCGGCATCGAGCTGTTCGATGTGGATATGACCCGCGTTTCGCATGGCTTCGAGATCCATTCCGAGCGCCTTCAGCCGCGTGAAGAGCAGGCCCAGCTCCTCGTCAAAAATGAAGGCCGCCACTTTCTCGCCGCGCGCGACCGCAGCCATCAGGAATTGAAAGGAGAACGTGCTTTTGCCGGTGCCGGCGGGACCAAGTATGAGTGTACTGGAACCTCGCTCCAGGCCACCTCCGAGAAGCAGATCCAGTTCTGCAATATTGCAGGAAATCTGATCACGGGCGTAACTCGACCTGTGTTCGGCGGCGACGAGCCGCGGAAAGACTTTAACCCCGCCAGTCTGGATGATGAAATCGTGATAGCCGCCGCGGAAGGCCTGTCCGCGATATTTTATGACCCTGAGACGTCGGCGTTCGGAGCCGTAGCTCGGCGCCATCTCTTCGAGATGGATGACGCCGTGCACGACGCTGTGCACTGTCTTGTCGAGCACCTCGGACGTCAGATCATCGAGCAGAAGGACTGTCGCGCCTTGTCGGGCAAAATAATGTTTGAGCGCGAGGATCTGCCGGCGGTAGCGCAACGAGCTTTGCGCGAGCAGCCTTATCTCCGACAGACTGTCGAGAACCACGCGACGTGGCTTGATCCGCTCGAAAGCGGCAAAGATTTCCTTTGTCGTCTCCCCGAGTTCAAGATCCGACGAATAAAGCAGGCTCTGCTGCTGGTCGGCATCCAGCAGGCTTTCCGGAGGCACGACCTCGAAGACCTCGATATTCCCATCGATCACCATGCCGTGCGATGCGGCACCGGCCCGAAGTTCGCTCTCGGTTTCCGAAAGGGTAATGTAGAGCCCCTGCTCGCCGAGCCGCGCACCTTCGATCAGGAACTGCAGCGCAATCGTCGTTTTGCCAGCTCCCGGATTCCCCTCCAGGAGAAAAACGTGCCCCGGCGAGAGGCCCCCCGCCAGAACTGTATCCAAACCGGACACGCCGGTCCGAGCTTTCGTGGCAGGTGCCGCAGTATTCATTCACTGTTTCCTTCAATTTCAAGTGTGAATTAGCGGCGAGTGATGGAATGTCAAATCACTGGCAGGCATGAGTTCGCTTCCGGCAAGAGCCGATCACTCCTGGTTCGGATATATGCCTGTCCGGGCGGCCCGACATAGTGGGCGTCTATCCTCGATAGCGAAGTGCATCGACGACGAGGGCGAATGCCGGCGACGTATGCCGGCGGCTCGGATAGTAGAGATGGTAGCCGGAAAACGGCAGACACCAATCCTCGAGGACGCGCACCAGCCGCCCGTCGGCAAGATGCGCCTCGACCAAGTCCTCCGGCATATAGGCCAGCCCAAGACCAGCCAGCACCGCGTTCAGCCGCAGGGCTATATTGTTGAAGATCAACTGTCCTTCGACCCGAACCCTGAGCTCGCGCCCGTCCTTCTCGAACTCCCACGCATAAACGCTGCCATAGGTCGGCAGACGCAGATTGATGCAATTGTGATCCGTAAGGTTCTGCGGCGTCAGCGGCTTCGGCCTGGTGTCGAAATAGGCGGGAGCGCCGACCACGGCCATCCGCATGTCGGGGCCGATGCGCACCGCGATCATGTCCTTCGCCACCTGTTCTCCAAGCCGCACCCCCGCATCGTAGCGCTCCGCGACGATGTCGGTCAGACCGTAGTCGACGATGATTTCGACATTGATATCGGGATAATCAGGCAGGAGCTTTTGCAAGGCGGGCCAGAGGACGGCATCGGCCGCATGCTCGCCGGCATTGATGCGGATGGTGCCTGCCGGCTTCTCCCGGAAGGCGCTCAAGGCAGCCAACTCACTCTCGATCTCGTCGAGCCGCGGTCCGATGGAGCCGAGCAGGCGTTCGCCGGCCTCTGTCGGCGCGACGCTGCGGGTCGTTCGGGTCAGCAATCGCAGTCCAAGCCGCTCCTCGAGCCCGCGGATGGTGTGGCTGAGCGCCGATTGCGACACACCCAGCTTGCCCGCCGCCTTGGTGAAGCTCTGTGCGCGTGCAACGGCGAGGAAGGCGATGAGGTCGTTGACGGCGGGGCGCGGCATTCATGAAACTTTCTCATGGGTTCTTGCCGTTTATACCATCTAATCGCGACCAAACACACGCGCTAAATACCTTGCTGCTCGAGTGGACCTGTCCACCCCGACATCGAAAGGAAGACAAAGATGGATATCAAGCGAAGCGGTTCGCAGCCTTCGGCCAAGGGACCAGCCGACTGGTTTACCGGCAGCGTGCGTGTCGACCCACTGTTTGCCGTGACCCGCCCCGCACGCGCGGCTGGCGCCAGCGTCACCTTCGAGCCCGGAGCCCGCACCGCCTGGCACACCCATCCGCTCGGCCAGACGCTGATTGTCACATCGGGCTGCGGTCGCGTGCAGCGCGAAGGCGGCCCGGTCGAGGAGATTCGCGCCGGCGACGTCGTCTGCTTCGCAGCGGGTGAACGCCATTGGCACGGCGCATCGCCGACGACGGCGATGACCCATATCGCCATCCAGGAACAGCTCGACGGCAAGGTCGTCGACTGGATGGAGCATGTCACCGACACGCAATACCAAGGTTAGAAGAGGAAACTTCTATGCAGAAACGTGAACTTGGAAAGAGCGGACTTCATGTCTCAGCCATCGGTCTCGGCTGCATGGGGCTGAGTTACGGTTATGGCCCAGCGACAGATATTCAGGAAGCGACCGCACTGATCCGGCGGGCATTTGAACGCGGCGTGACCTTCTTCGACACGGCCGAGGCCTATGGCCCCTATAAGAACGAAGAGCTTCTGGGAGAGGCCTTGGCGCCCTTTCGCGAGGAGGTGGTGATCGCCACGAAATTCGGTTTCAACTTCGATGCCAATGGCGGCCAGAGCGGCATGAACAGCCGGCCGGAACAGATCCGCGCGGTGGCCGACCAGGCGCTGAAGCGTTTGAAGACCGATGTCATCGATCTCTTCTACCAGCATCGCGTCGATCCCGATGTTCCGATCGAGGATGTCGCCGGCACGGTCAAGGCGCTGATCGCGGAAGGCAAGGTCAGACATTTCGGCCTCTCGGAAGCAGGCGCCCGGACGATCCGCCGCGCCCATGCCGTCCAGCCGGTGGCAGCACTACAAAGCGAATATTCGCTGTGGTGGCGCGAACCCGAGCAGGAAATCCTGCCGACGCTGGAAGAGCTCGGCATCGGTTTCGTGCCCTTCAGCCCGCTTGGTAAGGGCTTCCTGACTGGCGCGATCAGTGAAACGACCACCTTCGACAGCAAGGATTTCCGCAACGTCGTGCCACGCTTTTCTCAGGAGGCGCGAAAGGCCAACCAGGTGCTCGTCGATCGTCTCGGAGAAATCGCCGCCCGCAAAAAGGCAACCTCCGCCCAAGTGGCTCTCGCATGGCTGCTGGCGCAGAAGCCCTGGATCGCGCCGATCCCCGGCACTACCAAGCTGCATCGCCTCGAGGAGAACATCCAGGCCGCTGAAGTCGAACTGACGGCTGAGGACCTTGCCAGCATCGAAAGCGCGCTCGCCACGATCAAGGTGGAAGGCGATCGTTATCCCGCGCATCTGCAGGCAAGGGTCAACCGTTAAACGCGGCCGACGGGCCATGAAGGCTACGTCTCATCGCCAAGGCTAGAACACCAGAAGAGAATCGGCTGCAGTCACTTGCGGCCGATTCTTCATAGATTGGATCATCGTCTCGGCGCCGGCGCATTCTCCTGGAAAGCCGGTATCGCCTCCAGTCTGGCGACGATCTCCGCGATATTGGGCCAGCTGGCGAGATCGAAGCCGAGGCGCCGGGCGCTGATCGCCTGCGGGAAGAGGAAGATCTCGGCAATACCAGGCTGATCCCCAACGGCGAAGGCTCCCGGCCTGCGGCCGGCGATCATCGTCTCGACCGCGGCCATTCCCTCGCCGACCCAATGACGATTCCAGGCAGTAATGGCATCGGCATCCGCCTGGAAGACCTTGCCGAGATGCAGGCCGATCCGCGGCGGCAGCAGCGCATGGATCTCGGCTGCGATCGCAAGCGCGATCGACCGCGCCTGCGCCCGGCCTTCCGCGGTGTCAGGCAGCAATGGAGGCTCGGGCTGGATCTCGTCGAGATATTCGACGATCGCCAGCGACTGGGTAAGGAGGACACCGCTATCCGTCAGCAAGGCCGGCACGAGCCCCTGCGGATTGACGCTGCGATATCCGGCCTGCCGGCTCTCGGCATCCTCACCGAGGATGCTAACCGGCAGCGCTTCTGCCGTCAGTCCCTTGAGGGCGAGCGCGATGCGGACGCGAGATGTCGCCGAGGAAATTTCATTCTGATAGAGCTTCACGGTCTTTCTCCTTTGGTGAGGTCAGAAGAGGAGTTGTCGACCCCGGGATCGGCTGGAGCGGCCTCTGCTCCCCCCGAAGGCGAAGCTGCGGATGCCGCCGTTACGAGGCCCGCAAGCGGCGAAGGCTCCTGCGAGCTTACGTCGTAGATGCAGGGCGCGGCGAAGACCACCGCTCCCAGAATGCAGATGATCATCAATCTCATAAAAACCTCCATCGACGGGGCCCGATCGGCCTCGACCTGCTTGTTTTCGGCGCCGGTTCCCTGCCCGCCGCAGCCAAGGCCGGCGAAAAATCCATCCATCAGGCAACGGTCAATTCGACATGGATATTGCCGCGCGTGGCCTTCGAATAGGGGCAGGTCTGGTGAGCCTCTTCAATGAGGGTTCGTGCCACATCCGCTTCGATCCCGGGCAGGCTGACCTTGAGACGGGCCTGCAGGAAATAGCCGCCATCGGCGGTTCCCAAATCGACCTCGGTGTCAACGGCAAGATCGGCGGGAAGCTTGACCTTTTGATTAGCCGCGGCGAAACCGATCGCGCCGATGAAGCAGGCAGACCAACCGGCGGCGAAAAGCTGTTCGGGATTGGTGCCGGCGCGGTTGCTGCCCGGAGGCGAAAGCTTGATATCAAGCTGGCCGTCGTCGCTGTGCGACGCGCCGTCGCGCCCGCCCGTCGTGTGGGTCTTGCCGGTATAGAGAACCTTGTCGATCTTTGTCATGGAACACTCCTTGTGTTGCGTCGCTCCAGGCGACTGGCCGCGCTACGCGGCCGGGTTGACGGAGTGTGGTTTGACCGACGGATATATCCGCCATGTTTCCGAAATCGCCCGAAATGTCACAAAACGTAGCATCCGATATCGAGGACATCCTTACATACAAACATCTCGAAATTTTGCGGTGACTGCCGACGTCAACGGATGGTGACTTCTGCCGCCAGACCACCGCCGGCGCGATTGTAGAGCCGGAGTGATCCGCCGATCTTGGCCGTCAGCTGCTGGGCGATCGCAAGACCGAGACCGGTGCCGCCGGTCTCCCGGTTGCGGGATTGTTCCAGCCGGAAGAAAGGCTGCATGGCGGCTTCCAGCATATCGTCCGGAATTCCCGGCCCGCGGTCCATGACTGATATGACGATATCGTTCTCGGCGCTGCGCGCGACGCTGATCTCGGCAGCGCCGGCAAACTTCAGCGCATTGTCGATGAAATTCGACAGGATGCGGCGAAGAGCATGCGGCTTGGTGAAGGCAGCACCCTGAACCAGGCCGACCACGGTGACGGCCTTTCCAGTATCCTGGTAGTCGTAGGCTATGCTGTCGATGAACGAGGCGAGATCGATGCGGGCACTCTTCTCGCCATTGCCATGCGCGCTGCGTGCATAGGCAATGCCGTCCTGAACGAGGCGCTGGATCTCGCCGAGATCGTGCACCAGCTTGTCTTTCTCCGGCGAATCCTCCGCCATGTCGGCGCGCAGCCGCATGCGGGTGATCGGCGTCTGCAGGTCATGCGAGATGGCCGCCAGTATCTGGACGCGCTCTTCGAGGTAATGGGCGATCCGCTCCCGCATCGCGTTGAATGCTCTTGCCGCATGCGCGACCTCGCTCGGCCCCGCCTCACTCATCGCCGGACCGTCCTTGTTCGGGTCAAGCGCATCGGCGGCGGCGGCAAGCTCGCCGAGCGGCCGGATCGCCTGGCGAACCGCAAACCAGGTGCAGAGGATGAGCAGCGCCATCTGGACGACGAAGACGTAGGGCAGCCATGCGGCAATCGGCATGACGCCCTTCGGCGTGACGTCGATCGTCAACGGGCTTCCGTCGCTGAGCGTCAGATGCGCCTGCAGCCGGTTCACATCGCCAGGAATTCGTTCGATCCGGATCGGAAAGCGGTGCCCGATGGCCTCCTCGATCTTTCCTGAGATTTCCGCCCCTTTGCTTGACGTGTCAGGCACGCCGGGAAGGCCGGGCCCGAGCACGAAACGATAATTGCCGCGGCTCAGCCGATCGAGCAGATCGCCGCGTTCGCGGGGCGGAAGCCGATCGAGAACGGCAATCGACGTTGCAACGTCGCTCTCCAGCGTGCCGAGCATCACGGCTTTGGCCGACATGTAGCGCTCCATATAGAGCACACTGAACGACAGCCCGTAGGCCAAGGCCAATCCGATCAGCAGGATGAGAAAGATCCGCGACCGCAACGTGCTCGGCCACGTCAGGCCCGAACGCAAGCGGATTGCCGCCTTCATTGGCGCAGCTCCAAGATTTCGACCGGAACCGAAAACACATAGCCTTCGCTGCGCACCGTCTTGATGTAGGTCGGTTCGCGCGCATCGTCGCCCAGCCTCTGACGCAGGCGGCTGACCAGGAGATCGATAGACCGATCGAAGAGATCGGCGTCGCGGCCCTGCGTCAGGCTCAAAAGCTGGTCGCGATTGAGCACCCGCTGCGGATGGTCGATGAACACGCGAAGCAGACGGTATTCGGCGCCGCTGAGCGCAATCGCGGTCCCTTCCTTGTCGAGAAGGTGCCGGGCCACCGTATCGAGCCGCCAGTCGCCGAAAGTCAGCAATTGGCCGGCCTCGCTGATCTGCAGGTTGGGCGGCAACATCCGCGTGCGCCGCAGCACCGCCTTGATGCGGGCGAGCAGTTCCCGCGCGGCAAAGGGCTTGGGAAGATAGTCATCGGCGCCCATCTCCAATCCGAGGACTCTGTCCATCTCGTCGGTGCGGGCCGTCAGCATCAGGATCGGGATCGCCTTGTGCCGGCCGGCGCGCAGTTCACGGCATAGCACCAGCCCGTCATCGCCGGGCATCATCACATCGAGCACGATCAGGTCGACTGCATTGGCTTCGAGAAAACTGCGCATCTGGCGCCCGTCAGCGGCAACGCTCGTGCGCAGGCCGTTCTTCTGCAGGTAGCCCGATACCAGCTCGCGGATTTCGCGATCGTCATCGACGATCAGGATGTGATCGACATGATCCATATTTCCCTATTCCTTACCGATAGAAGCGGCCCCCGCCCTCCGCCTCGATGTCGAGGCGGTTGACGCGAGCTACGCATATTMCGCCGGTCGGAGCAACGAGGCTCCGCGACCGGCGGCGCCGACATTAGAAGCGATCGACATCTATGACAGCTTGCGCGAAGGCCTGCGGCGCTTCCTGAGGCAGGTTGTGGCCAATGCCGCCGTCGATCGTCCGATGCTCGTATTTGCCGGAAAATTTTCCGGCATAGGCGGAAGGCTGCGGATGCGGCGCACCGTTTGCGTCGCCCTCCATGGTGATGGTCGGCACCGAAATGACAGGCGTTGCGGCGAGCGTCGTCTCGTAGGCATCGTACTTGGCCTCACCTTCGACAAGCCCCAGGCGCCAGCGATAATTGTGTATGACGATCGCGACGTGATCGGGATTGTCGAAGGCAGCGGCCGATCTGTCGAATGTCGCATCATCGAAGTTCCACTTCGGCGATGCCGTCTGCCAGATAAGCTTTGCGAAATCATGCGTGTTGCTCTCGTATCCCTGACGACCGCGTTCGGTAGCGAAATAGAACTGGTACCACCAGGCAAGTTCGGCTTTCGGCGGAAGCGGCTTCTTGTTGGCCTCCTGGCTGCCGATCAGGTAGCCGCTTACCGATACCATCGCCTTACAGCGCTCGGGCCAGAGCGCCGCCATGATGTTGGCGGTCCGCCCGCCCCAGTCGTAGCCGGCAATGACAGCCTTCTCGATATCGAGCGCATCAAGCAGCGCGATCATATCGGCGGCGAGCGCTGACGGCTGGCCATTGCGCGGCGTCTGGTCGTCCAGGAAGCGGGTCGTCCCGTAACCGCGCAGATAAGGCACGACCACCCTGTAGCCTGCCGAGGCAAGCAGCGGCGCGACATCGACGAAACTATAGATGTCATAGGGCCAGCCGTGCAGCAGCAATACGACAGGGGCATCCGCCTTTCCCGCCTCGGCATAACCGATGTCGAGCACGCCTGCCTTGACCTGCTTCAGCGCTTCGAAGGACGTGTTGGTTCCGGGCTTTATAGCTGGCACCGATGCGGCAGTCGCAGACGACTGGGCGGCGGCCGTGCCGGCCACGCCGAACTCGACGGCCGCAAGGGCGACTGCCGTCATGCCGAAGAAACGGCGGCGGTGGTGGTTGATTTGCTCTGACATCGGTCTCTCCTGTCGAATGGATCACGGTCGCGAAAAGGCGCTCTACTTGTATCCCCGATATGTCGTAAGCAACCGTTTTTTGAATACGGATGTAGCTTCCGGCCGCCTGGATACATTCCGATACAATCGCGCTGCCTCGGCAAGTGGTCGCATTGGCCGCAGCCGTTTCCTCGCCACTGCAGCAGTTTGTATCGCTTTGTATCGCCGGTGCGCGACCCCGACACTTCGGTACATTTTCCCGCAAAGCCGGACACATCGCGGATACTTCACACCGGCCATATCCCGCCGTTGCTGGTTCAGGCCCATCGCCGTCCAGAGCCCGATCAATCGGTTTCAAAGGAAACGATGATGACACTTCTGATCATTGCCTATCTTGGAGGCGCGCTGACGATCCTCAGCCCGTGTATCCTGCCCATCCTCCCCTTCGTCTTCGCCCGCGCCGGACAGCCCTTCGTCAAGAGCACGCTGCCGATGCTGGCGGGCATGGCTGCCACCTTCGCGCTGGTCGCCACGCTTGCCGCAGTCGGTGGTAGCTGGGCCATTCGCGCCAATGAATATGGCCGGCTTGCCGCCATCGTCCTGCTTGCTCTCTTCGGCGCAAGCCTGCTTTCGCCGCGCATCGCAAGCACGCTTGCCCGGCCGATCGTCGACCTTGGCAACAATCTTATGAACGCCACCGGCGGCGGGCGCGGCACCACGACAGTGAAGAGCGCGCTTCTTCTCGGCGTCGCCACCGGACTGCTCTGGGCGCCCTGCGCCGGTCCGATCCTCGGCCTTGTGCTGACCGGAGCTGCATTGCAGGGCGCCAATCTGCAAACGACCTTCCTGCTGATTGCCTATGCCGCTGGTGCTGCAACTTCGCTTGCCGTCGCCCTGCTTGTCGGCGGCAAGCTCTTCGCCGCCATGAAACGCTGGCTCGGCCTCGGCGACCGGATACGCCAGGTGCTCGGCGCTGCCGTGTTGGCGGGTGTCGCCGTCATCGCGCTTGGACTGGATACCAGCCTGCTGGCGCGGATTTCCTATGCCAGCACCGCGTCCCTGGAACAGGCCGTGCTTGACAGGCTGCATGCGAAGCCCTTGGGCGGCGCATCCTCCGAAGTGGCGAGCAAAGACATGGTGATCGCAGCCGCCGATACGAAGAAGCCCTTCCGCAGCGATCTGCCCGTCGAAGCTTACGCGCCTTCACTCGACGGCGCGGTCGAATGGCTGAACTCCAAGCCGCTGACATCAGAGCAACTGCGCGGCAAGGTCGTGCTCGTCGACTTCTGGACCTATTCCTGCATCAACTGCATTCGCACCATCCCTTATGTCAGGGCCTGGGCGGAAAAATATGCGAACCAGGGCCTCGTGGTGATCGGCGTGCACGCCCCGGAATTTGCCTTCGAGAAGAAGGTCGACAACGTCAAGAAGGCGATCGGCGACTTCCAGATCGGCTATCCCGTCGCGATCGACAATGATTACAGCATCTGGCGCGCCTTCGAAAACAGCTACTGGCCTGCCGCCTATCTGATCGATGCCAAAGGCCAGATCCGCTACCACCATTTTGGCGAAGGCAATTACAACAGGACCGAAAAGGCCATTCAGGACCTGCTGCGCGAAGCCGGCAGTCAAACGACGGAAAGTGCGCCGGTCGTGCCGGATGCCAAGGGCGTGGAGGCAGGCCCCGACCTCGGCAACATCCGCTCCGGCGAAACCTATCTCGGCTACGAACAGGCGGCGAACTTCGCCTCTCCGGAAGGGCTGCAGCCAGACACGCCGCATAACTACTCGATCGCCGAACCCGGCCTCAACGGCTGGGGCCTGTCCGGAACCTGGACCGTCGGCCGGGATCAGGCGACGCTTGATCAGCCGGGCGGTGGCATCACTTATCGCTTCAGCGCCCGCGATCTGCATCTCGTTCTCGGGCCTGGCGCCGGCGGCAAGCCGATCCGCTTCCAGGTGAAGATCGACGGCAAGGCGCCAGGACCTGACCACGGCGCAGACATCGATGCAGACGGCCACGGTACGGTGACCGCGACCAGGCTTTACCAGCTCGTCCGCCAATCCGGCACGGTCGCCGCCCGCAACTTCGAGATCAGCTTCCTCGATCCTGGTGTGCAGGCCTACGCCTTCACCTTCGGCTGAACCTGAAACGCATCAATATCCCGATCATCAACACGACCCAAAGGAGTAATAGTCATGAACAGACATCTTGCTTTCACGGCAGCCCTCGCATTCGCCACCACCACCATCGCATTCGCGGCAGAGGCTGCCGAGGTCAAGAACATCGTGATCGTCCACGGCGCCCTGGCCGACGGCTCTGGATGGCGCAAGGCGACGGACATTCTCCAAAAGCGCGGCTTCAACGTCACCATCGTCCAGCAGCCCATCACCTCGCTCGACGACGATGTGGCGGCGACCAAGCGCGTTCTCGACCTGCAGCAAGGACCGACCCTGCTCGTCGGCCACAGCTATGGCGGCATGGTCATCACCGAAGCCGGCAATGATCCCAATGTCGCGGGCCTCGTCTATGTCGCGGCGTTCCAGCCCGACAAGGGAGAAAGTCTGCTCAGCCTCGCCAGCTCGAAGCCTGCCGGCAGCATGGATATAAGGGAAACGAAGGACGGCAAATATCTCTATCTCGATCCGGGCGCCTTCGCCACGGATTTCGCAGCCGACCTTCCGCAATCGGAAGCCGCTTTCATGGCAAAGTCACAGGTCTTTGCCTCGAAGCAGGCATTCTCCGCCAAGATCACCCAACCGGCATGGCGGACCAAGAAAAGCTGGTCGATCGTCGCTACCGAGGATCGCTCCATCAACCCCGAGCTCGAGCGTGACATGGCAAAACGTGCCGGAAGCGACGTGACCGAGATCAAGGCCAGCCACGCCGTCTTCGCCTCCCAACCGGAAAAGGTTGCCGATGCGATCGAAACGGCAGCAAGGAAAGCCGCCGATTAGCCCGCGCAGCCAGGAATGTTCCTAAGCAGTCGCGCGGATGAAGCCTCTGGTCGGAAGGGTACCCGACCAGAGGCGTGACGAAGTCGCCCCGTTGACCCTGCCGGCCGAGAATGTCGCTCTCGTCGTCACCCCGCTCCCCGCAACAGAAGTCGGCACCATCTATACAACTTTGTGACCATTCCATCAGAAAATGAAAAATAAGTCACGAATTCCCATTTCAAATTGACGGCTTTCCCTATAAAATTGCGACGATATTCCATGTCGCGCGCAACCGTCCGGTGCAGAAGCTGTATCTCGGCGCAAATGCCGGATCGTAGATCAAGGGAGAAACCAGATGGGAATGGCAGTCCCTTGTTAAATTTTCATCAGAACACTATTGCAGTGTGAACGATAAGGGAGACATGCGATATGGATAGTCGCAGGGGCCGGCGCATCGCAGTCTTATCCGAGGCCCTTTCACGACATCGCATTCTGCACATCAAGAATGCTGCCGAGATACTGGGCGTCTCGGAGATGACGGTTCGGCGTGATGTCAGCGCCAATGCAGGCCAATTCGCGTTTCTCGGCGGCCATATCGTTCCGGCTGTCGAAGCGGAAAACGATCCTTATGAAATTTCCAGGGCCGCCGACAGTCATGCCGCTGCAAAACGACAAATTTGCACACAAGCCATTGATTACATTCACCATGATGACACGGTCTTTTTCGATTGTGGCACCACCTTACCCTATCTGGTCGATCTTCTCCCAGACCGGATTCACATAACCGCGATCTGCTACGCCATGAATGTCGCCGATCGTCTAACGCGAAAACCAAACGTTCGCCTTGTTATGCTCGGTGGTCTTTACCACCCCGCATCGGCGAGCTTTTCCGGTGCCTCGGGGCTGGAAATGCTCGACCAGCTTGTGATCAACGTGGCATTTCTTTCTGCAGCCGGTGTCGATGCCCGGCGTGGCGCGACCTGCGCGCATTTTCACGAAGCGGAAATCAAGAAAAAGGCGATGTCTCGGGCACGAAAGAATATTCTTCTCGCCGACAGCAGCAAAATCGGCAAGTTGAAACCAGCCTTTTTCAGCGACATGAAGTCATTCGATGTGGTCATCACCGAAAACGGTATGAACGACTTCGACTGAGAAATCCGCATTTTTTCGGCGTCTGTCGAAATCTAAACTTGACGCGGTAGGACAGTGATGCAAACCTAACAAACTATGAAAAGAAAATCACATTTGAGCCAGTTGTGAAGCTTCCGCTGCGTGCATCTGCACGGATGCAACAAGACCTTCACGCTCTGACCGGGAGGATTCTATTTGGAAACCGTTGCTGTTCACAATGCGGCAAACGCGACGCATCATGGAGCCCCTTCGCGATCGCCGGACGGCACCCATAACCGGCCGCGCAATACGGGTATGGAACTCGATCTGTCGTGGGTCCTTGACACCCGGGTCAACCTGTCTGCCACCGAGCGCCGCATAGCCTCGCTTCCCGGACGCCGCACCGTCAAAAAGGACGCACAGGCAGCTTGGCTCCTGAAGGCGGTGACCTGCATCGATCTGACGACATTGAACGGCGACGATACCCCCGAGCGCGTCAAACGGTTGTGCGCAAAGGCGATGAATCCGATACGCGCCGACATTCTGGATTCGCTTGGCATGAGCGGCCGTTCGATCACCACCGGCGCCATCTGCGTCTACCATCGTTTTGTTGCAACGGCCGTCGAGGCGCTTGGAGATTCCGGCATTCCGGTCGCCGCGGTTTCGACCGGGTTCCCCGCCGGTCTCAGCCCGCACCACCTCAAGGTCAAGGAAATCGAGGCGTCGGTTGCCGATGGCGCGAAAGAAATCGACATCGTCATCACCCGCGAGCATGTGCTGACCGGCAACTGGACAGCACTCTACGAGGAAATGCAAGAATATCGCGCCGCCTGCGGTAATGCGCACGTCAAGGCCATTCTAGCGACCGGCGACCTGAAGACGCTCCGCAATGTCGCCAAGGCCTCGCTGGTCTGCATGATGGCGGGAGCCGATTTCATCAAGACCTCAACCGGCAAGGAAGGCGTCAATGCGACGCTGGCCGTGACATTGACCATGCTGCGGGCGATCCGCGCCTATCAGGAGCGCACCGGCATCAAGATCGGCTACAAGCCGGCCGGTGGCATTTCCGCGGCGAAAGACGTGTTGAACTACCAGTTCCTGATGAAGGACGAACTGGGGCGCGAGTGGCTGGAGTCTGATCTCTTCCGCATCGGTGCATCGAGCTTGCTTGCGGATATCGAGCGGCAGCTGGAGCATCACGTCACCGGTGCCTATTCGGCCCTCAACAGACACCCGATTGGATGATCCAGATGACTGTTGCAAAGTATTTCGACGAAATGTCCTACGGCCCTGCCCCTGAATCCGATATCGAAGCTCGCGACTGGCTAGCGCGCCACGCTTCCGGTTTCGGTCACTTCATCAATGGCGCGTTCGTGGCCTCCGCGTCGGGCAAGAACTTCGACACGTTCGAGCCGGCCACCGGCAAGGTCCTGGCGAAGCTCGCGAACGGCGGCGCGGCGGATGTGGACAATGCGGTTGCTGCGGCCCGCAAGGCACAGGCGTCATGGGCGCGCCTGCCGGGCCACGCGCGGGCGCGCCATCTCTATGCGCTTGCCCGGATGATCCAGCGCCATGCGCGTCTGATTGCTGTGGTCGAGGCTATCGACAACGGCAAGCCGATCCGCGAGACCCGCGATCTCGACGTGCCGCTGGCAGCCCGTCATTTCTATCATCACGCCGGATGGGCGCAAATCCAGGACACGGAATTTGCCGATCATGTGCCGGTGGGCGTCGTCGGCCAGATCATCCCGTGGAATTTCCCATTCCTGATGCTGGCCTGGAAAGTGGCGCCGGCTTTGGCGCTCGGCAACGCCGTCATCCTGAAGCCTGCCGAATACACGTCGCTGACGGCGCTTCTCTTTGCCGAACTGGCATCCGCAGCGGGCCTTCCGCAGGGTGTGCTCAATATCGTGACGGGAGAAGGCGAAACAGGCGCGCTGCTCGTCGGGCATGAGGATATCGACAAAATTGCCTTTACCGGATCGACAGAAGTCGGGCGCGTTATTCGCGAGCGTACCGCAGGTAGCGGTAAATCGTTGACGCTGGAACTCGGCGGCAAGTCACCTTTCGTCGTTTTTGACGACGCCGATATCGACGGCGCCGTGGAAGGCGTCGTCGATGCGATCTGGTTCAACCAGGGACAGGTCTGCTGCGCCGGCTCGCGGCTTCTGGTCCAGGAAGGCATTGCCGATCTTTTCCATGAGCGGCTGAAGCGCCGCATGCAGACATTGCGGGTCGGTCAGCCTTTGGACAAGTGCATCGATATGGGTGCGATCATCGCGCCCGTGCAGTTGACGCGTATTGAAGCGCTGGTGAAAAAGGGAGTTTCAGAAGGCGCGACACTGCATCAGGCTAAGATCGACCTGCCGAAGGGCGGCAGCTTCTACCCGCCGACGCTTCTCAGCGGCGTGCAGCCGACCTCGATCGTCGCGACCGAGGAAATCTTCGGGCCGGTTGCGGTCTCCATGACTTTCCGCACACCGGAAGAGGCTATCCAGCTTGCCAATCACACCCGCTACGGCCTTGCCGCCAGCGTCTGGAGCGAGACGATCGGCTTGGCGTTGAACGTTGCGGCAAAGCTCGCAGCCGGCGTGGTCTGGGTGAATGCCACCAATCTTTTCGATGCCGCCGTCGGTTTTGGCGGCAAGCGCGAATCCGGATTCGGCCGCGAAGGCGGACGGGAAGGTTGCTACGAATATCTGAAGCCGAAGGCTTGGGTCGGCCGCAAGGCGCGAGCAGCAATGCCCGCCCTTTCGCAGGTGAAGCCGGTTGCTGGCGATTTTGCCCTGCCAAGTATCGACCGGACGGCAAAGCTCTTCATCGGTGGCAAGCAGGCGCGCCCGGACGGCAATTATTCCCGTGTCATCACCTCCCACAAGGGCAAGGCGATCGGTGAGGTCGGCGAAGGCAACCGCAAGGACATCCGCAATGCAGTGGTTGCCGCACAGGCCGCCTCCGCCTGGTCGAATACGACCACGCATAACCGCGCCCAGATTCTCTACTACATCGCCGAGAACCTCAGTGGTCGCGCCGACGAATTCGCCTCGCGGATAACAGCGATGACCGGAGCTTCCGCAGCCAATGCAAACGCCGAGGTCGACGCCGCCGTTTCGCGTCTCTTCACCTACGCAGCCTGGGCGGACAAATATGAAGGCAGCATTCACCAGCCGCCGCTTCGCGGCGTAGCTCTGGCCGTGCCGGAAGCCATCGGCGTCGTTGGCGTCATATGCCCGCCGGAAGCGCCGCTGCTCGGCTTTATCAGTCTGGTTGCGCCGTTGATTGCCACCGGTAATCGTGTCGTCGCGGTGCCGAGCGAGCCCTTCCCGCTTTCGGCCACGGATTTCTATTCCGTTCTGGAAACGTCGGATGTGCCTGCCGGTGTCGTCAATATCGTCACCGGGTCGGCGATCGAACTGGCAAAGATCCTTGCCGCGCACAATGACGTTGATGCGTTGTGGGCCTTCGGCTCCGCGGAACTTTCGACGACGGTGGAGAAGCTGTCTTCGGGCAATCTCAAGCGAACCTTCGTGGACAACGGCAAGGCGACGGACTGGATGGACAGAGCCGCTGCCGAAGGCGCGCTGTATCTTCGCCGCGCTGTGGATGTGAAGAATATCTGGATCCCCTACGGAGAATAAGGAATCCGGAATGCCCCTCCCCAAGAATGGAGAGGGGCACCCATAGCATCACTTGTTGGCAGCGACCGGGCGGACCAGTGCCGTGACGCGGCGGATGGTGACGCGGCGGTTTTCCTGCTCAGGGGCCGACGTGTTGACCTTGAGGTAGTGCTCACCATAACCCTGCGTCGCAAGGTTCTCCGGCGCGATGCCGTAGACGTCGGTGAGCACGTTGGCGACGGATTCCGCCCGCTGGTCGGAGAGGATGAGGTTACTCTGGTCTGAGCCGACAGCATCCGTATGACCCTCGATCAGGAAGGTCTCGCTCGGATCCTTCTCGAGCACCTGGCTGATCGCATCGGCGACCTTGCGCAACGTGCGCGCCTGGGTCATCGGAATGTCCGCGCTACCAGTCGCGAAGGTGATCGTGTCGAGGTCGATGCGGCGCACCTTGTCGCGGATACGAGCCGAATACTTCACCTCATCCAGCGAATAGACGCGTTCCACCGGCTCGACCGGAGGCTCGCTCAGGAACTCGTAATAGTCCCGGTTCGGGTCGCTGCGGGTGTCGATGATGTAGTCGCTGAGCGGTACGCGCAGCCGCATCGGCGGCAGGTCGGCGCCCGGATCCTCGAAATAGTCGCGGTCCGGATCGTCATAGAGGTCCTGCGAATAATAGAGCACGTCCTCGCGCCCGCGGGCATCGACACGCGACCGCTGGATGATGTCGCCATAGCGGTTGCGGATCGTCACGATGCGATAGCCTTCCGGCCGCGTGATCGTCTCGCGGTAGCGGTCACCCGAAAGCTCCTCGTAGCTCGGCCGTTCGCCGTCGCGTAGGAAACGTCTGTCGTCGTCGCCGCGCACGATCGTCCTGTTGTCGTACTGGATGATCACACGGCTGTCGTCGCCACGGTCGTCGAAGCGCGCGCCATCGGGACGGACGAATTGCGGCCGCTCATCGAGCTTCCTGCCCTTCTCGCGGGTCACCGCCTCGAGCTTTACCGGCGCCGTCGCCTGGCCGCCGGTGGCAGCCTGCGCATCGGCATCTGAGGTCGGCACCTTCACTTCCTGGCTGTCGGCGCGCTGCCTGTCGCGGTCGCGGCGGCCTTCGCGGCCCTTGCTGCGGTCGGCATCCTTGTCGCTGTCGAGCACGGCTGCGCCGTTCTCGACCGGCAGCACGACGGTTTCGTTGCTCTTGGCCGGATCTGCGGCGATCTTCTTGCGGCGCTCCAGCTCCTCGGGAGAAGCCTTTTCCGGTGCTGGAATGGCCTGCTCCACCTGCTGGCCGCCGCTGGCATCCGGTTGCGGCTGAGCAGTGTCAGTGGCGGGCGCGGCTGGCTGTGCACCGGCGGGCTGTTCACCGGCAGGCTTTGCCGCCGTGCCGTCCTTCGGCTTCTCGGCCGGCGCGGCTTCCGGTGCTGCCGCCTTGTCTTCGGTCGTCTTAGCCGCAGGGGCATTTTCTGCAGGTGCTGCAGTCTCGCCCTTTGTCGGCTTCTGCTTGGCAGGCGCCTCGGCTGCGGGTTTCGCCTCTGGCTTGGCTTCGGGCTTGGCCTGTTCTTCGGTCGGTGTCACCGTCTCGGGAGCGGCAGTCTCAGCCTTGCCCTTGCCTTTATTTTTGCCTTGGGCCTTATCCTGCCCCTTCTCCCGCTTGCCGCCTTCCGGCTTGGCTTCAGGTTTTGCCTGTTCCGTTTCCGGCTGAGCTTCCTTTGCTGCCGGCTGCTGTTCGGGCTGCGGCTGAGCCTCCGGCTCGGCCTGCTGCGTCTCCTGCTTCTTCGGCTTCTTCGGCTTTTCCTGCGTTACCGGCTGCTCTTCCTGCTGCGGCGCGGCCTCCGGCTGGGCCTGCTGTTTGGCTTTCCGCTCGGGCTTGCTTTCAGGCTGCTCGGCGGGCACCTCCTTCGGTGCCTCCGCCTTCGGCGCTTCCGGCTCTGCCTTGGGTTCAGGCGCTTCCTTCCGCTCGGCCTTCGGCTTTTCGGCTGGCGCTTCCTGCTGCGCCGGCTTCTCGGCGGCCGGCGCCTGTTCGGCCGGGGCTTCCTCCTTCTGCTTGCGCTTCTTCTTCAGCAGTTCCTCCTCGGAAGGCGCATCCTGCGCCACCTCGAAGCTGCCCGGCTCGACCTGCCGCACGGCCGCAGCCTGCGTCGCAACGTCGCGTACGGCCGCCATCGCCGATGCCGGCTGCAGCGCCAGCGAAAGAGAAAGCAGCGGAAAAGCCGCACTCGCGAACAATCTTGATTTCATGCCCATCGGGTTTCCTCGATCCTGTTTGAGCTTCTTGAAGGCCGCAAGGCCCTGGTTCCGCCCCTAGCTTCGCATTGAGGCGAAACGGCGGAATGGCAATCGCCGAGCCGCCGATTTGTTCCGGTTCTAGGGAGGTGGGGATTAACCTCGCGTGAATGTTGCAGTCTACCGACGTTCATCTCGCCCGCTATTTGCACCGCCCAATTGCGGTGGGATTTGTGTTGCAATTCTATCAAAAAAAGTCTGATTATCGCCGCAAGGCGGTCTCAGCACCGTTGAACTGCGGCCGTCAGCCCAAGAGAAAAAGGAGCGGCGGCTACCAACAGAGAGGATCCTCATGCTTAATCCTACCCGTATTTTCGCGGCAGCCTCGATCGCGGCGATGTCCCTTTTTGCCGGCTCGGCCATGGCCGATGGCGAGAAATATGTGATCGGCACCGATTCGACCTATCCGCCCTTCGAATTCGTTGATGCCAGTGGCACAATCCAGGGCTTCGACATCGACATCACCAAGGCGCTCTGCGCTGAAATGAAGGCCGAATGCTCCTTCGTCAGCACCGACTGGGACGGCATCATCCCGGCGCTCAACGCCAAGAAATTCGACATGATCGTTTCCTCCATGTCGATCACGCCGGAGCGCTTGAAGCTCGTCGACTTCTCCAACAAGTACTACAACACCCCGCCGGCCATTGCCGTGCCGAAGGATTCGACGATATCAGACGTCGCAGGCCTCAAGGGCAAGGTGATCGGCGCGCAGACCTCCACGACGCATGCCAACTATGCCGAGAAACATCTCGCCGACACTGAGCTGAAGCTCTATCCGACCGCTGACGAATACAAGCTTGACGTTGCCAGCGGCCGCGTCGACGCCGTCATCGACGACGTCGTCGTTCTCTCCGAATGGGTCAAGTCCGACGCTGGCGCCTGCTGCAAGATTCTGACGACCCTGCCGGTCGACAAGGAAATCAACGGCAACGGCGCAGGCATTGCCATCCGCAAGGGCGACCCGCTGAAGGAAAAGCTGAACACGGCGATCGCTGCGATCCGTGCCAGCGGCGAATACAAGAAGATCCAGGACAAGTACTTCGACTTCGACGTTTACGGCGAATAAGAAATTCGTTATCTGGCCGATGAAGGTAATGGCGGAAGGCTTGCTCTTCCGCCATTTTTGTTTGACAAAGATGGCAAGATTAAAACGGCAAAAGCCGTGAGGGGAATTCTCGCATGGGCGGATTATTTTCCGCGCTGGGCTCCTTCTGGAGCTGGATTGTGCACATCTTCGATCCGCTGTGCGGACCCGTTGGCATCTTCACTTGGCTGGCGCCGTCGACGATTCTTAGCTGTGGCGATACCGGTTGGGGCGACGAGATCGCGCTTGGCCTGCAGATCACCGTTTCGGTGGCGATCGTCACCCTGCCGATTGGCCTTGCCATCGGTTTCCTGGTGGCGCTCGGTCAGCAGTCGGAGGAGAAGTCGCTGCGGCTGGCGGCCGGCATCTACACGACGATCTTCCGCGGTCTGCCGGAGCTTCTGACGCTCTTCATCATCTATTACGGCATGCAGATGCTGATCCAGTCTCTGCTGACCTTCGTCGGCTATGACGGGCCGCCGGTCGAGATCAATGCCTTCCTCGCCGGTGTCATCGCGCTTTCGGTCGTCTTCTCGGCCTACTGTTCGGAAGTGCTGCTCTCGGCCTTCCGCGCCATCCCCAAGGGACAATATGAGGCGGGAGACGCGCTTGGCCTGCATCGCGGCCGCACGCTGCGCCTGGTCATCCTGCCGCAACTCGTGCGCATCGCGCTGCCGGGCCTGACGAACCTCTGGATGGTGCTGCTGAAAGACACCTCCTACGTCTCGATCATCAGCCTTGCCGATATCCTTCGCCAGACGAGTGTCGCCGTGCGCGTGACCAAGGAACCCTTCTTCTTCTATGGCCTGGCCTGTTGCCTCTATCTGGTGCTCGCCATCCTCTCCTCCTTCCTGCTCGTCTATGTCGAGCGTTGGGCCAAGCGTTCGGAGATCAGTCGATGAGCTATGCCGAAACGCTGATCCCACCGCAGCCCGCGCCCCGCGAGGTGATGAAGCCGATGACGCCGGCGCGCATGGCCGGCTATATCTTCGTCGCCGTCTGGGCTCTGCTCGCAGCGCTTCTTGTCTTTTCCGTCGTCAATGGCTGGGATCCGGAAAAATTCACCCGTTACGGGCCGCGCTACCTCCATGGTCTCTGGATAACGCTGAGCCTCGTTTTCATTTCCGTCATCTGCGGCGCCATCCTGTCGCTGCCGCTTGCCGTGGCGCGCATGTCGAAGAACCGGGTACTGAATGCGCTGGCCTACGGCTACATCTATTTCTTCCGCGGCACGCCGCTGCTTGCCCAACTGTTCCTGGTCTATTACGGCCTCGGCATATTCCGGCCGCAGCTTGAGGCCGTCGGCATCTGGTGGTTCTTCCGCGATGCCTGGTATTGCGGCCTCTTTGCCATGACCATCAATACCGCGGCCTACCAGGCGGAAATCCTGCGCGGCGCGATCGAAAGCGTGTCGCATGGCCAGCACGAGGCGGCCGCCGCACTCGGCATCCACAAGTTTATCGCTTTCCGCAAAATCATCCTGCCACAGGCTCTCATCGTCGCGCTTCGTCCTTATGGCAACGAGATCATCCTTCTGATCAAGGGCTCGGCGGTCGTCGCCATCATCACTGTGCTCGACCTGATGGGCGAGACCCGCTACGCCTTCTCCCGCACCTTCGACTACCAGACCTATCTCTGGGCGGCGATCTTTTATCTCGTCATCGTCGAGGCCTTACGCCATCTCTGGGCCTGGATCGAACGCCGCCTGACCCGGCATCTCAAGCGCTGATGCGTGACGACGAAACGCGTGTCGCAGCTTTGGGATAACGGCATGCATGAGACAAAGCCGACTTGGCAGCACTCTCGGCACGATGCTGCCAAGTCATTGATATAAAAAATAAATTGTCCTTTTATAAAGTATCTGTAAAGATTTCATTAACCACTCGCATGTTTCCATATCACGTAGCGCTAATAAGCGCGCGAGTGGGAACAAGAAGAAGTGGAATGCGATGCACAAGGACATGGAAAAACAATTGCAGGGCTACGGTCTGACGACCGCCCAGATCCTCTACCACCTGCCGGACCACCCGGCGATCCTGCAGACCTATGTCTGGCAGGACTACGACCTCGCCCCCGATTTTCCCGAAATGCGCGGCTTCCTGAAATTCTGGGAAGAGAAGCTCGACGGGCCGCTGCATTCGGTGCGCTACATCCACCGCAAGCTGATCTCGGCAACCGAGTGGCGGGCGCTGAAGGGCGAGTTCATCCTGCACTGATCGGCTCTGCAGCAGGATGCCGAAAAGTGTGAGCGGTTCGGGCGGCATGTACTGACCGCGTCAGACATGCGCCTCGCCATGGCCGAATTCGCCTTCGTCGCGATCCGGGCGAAGCGCGAAACCGAGCATGCCGAGATAGAAGGCGACGACAATGGCAATGACCGCAAGGCCGGGAACCGGCCCGAGCACGGCATTGTCGATGACATAGGCCCATGACTGCGCCTGCAGCGCCGGCATGCCCTCCGTCTGCAATTTCGGCGTCGAGATCTTCAGGCACCAAGCAAGGAGCAGGATGAAATACATCCAGCCGTAATTGCGCTTGAGACGGCGGTGCATCGCCTCCTGATAGCTGAGCAGGAAGCGTGGTTTGCGCAGGCTGCGGGCGACCACCATCGCCCATTCGCCGCCGGCCCCGGCCTCCGGCGCCAGAATCTCGGCGAAATAGCAGCGCTCGATCTGGCGAATGCGGGCGCGGTAGATATCGAAGAAGCGGTAGCGCCGCGCCTCGATCATCAGCAGCAGCGTCACCAGCATCATCCCGAACAGCAGCACTCCGTGATGCGAAGTCGGCGTCGACAGCGAGACCGAAAGCAGTGCTGCGACCACGGTGATCGCCCAGTTGGAGGTCCGGTCGATGCGGTCGCGCCAACTTGTCATCCGTCCGAGTTCACCGCGGTAATAATGAATGAGCGTGTTGGTAACCTCGCTTGGAGTACTTGGCAGCAAAGGCCGTGCGTCCTCTCCTTCCCGTACCAATGACGTCCTGTCTTCCTCCATTTTCATGGCTCGTTCCTCCCTTCGTCTTCTTTTCGGCCATTCTGCGCCCGCAAGCGCACCATTGCAAAACATCGAAAGCCGCCTTAGACGCATGCCTGAAACAAAAGGACGATGGACTGCGATGGCAAAGAAGATCGACGAAGAAGCCCTTGGCGAGGCCTATAACCGCGCGCTGGCGCTGGAAAAGGCCGGTGATGTCGACGCGGCCGTTGCAGCCTATGAGGAAGTCCTGGCAATCGATCCCGACGATCACGGCGGTGCGGCCGTGCGCATTGCCGCGATGGGCCGCGGCGAAACGCCGGTCAAGGCGCCCGACGCCTATGTCGAGACCTTGTTCGACCAGCATGCCGAGGTTTTCGAGGACGTGCTCGTCGAGCAGCTCGGCTATCACGTGCCGATGCTGGTGCGCCAGCGCCTGCAGGCGCTGAAGCTCGGACCGTTCAAGCGGCTGCTCGATCTCGGCTGTGGCACAGGCCTCACCGGCGGCGCGCTGCGCGACCTCTGCGCCGATATGACCGGCATCGACATATCGGAGAAGATGGTCGAGATCGCCCATGAGAAGGACCTCTACGAAACGCTCTTCGTCGCCGAGGTCGAGGATTTTCTCGACGACAACGACGAGGAAGCCTTCGACATCATCTCCGCCACCGACGTGCTGCCCTATCTCGGCGCGCTCGAACCGCTATTCTTCGGCGCCGCCGAGAACCTGACACCGGGCGGCCTGTTCATCTTCTCCTCGGAAACCCTGCCCGAGGAAATACTCGCCGGCCGTGCCTATATGGTCGGCCCGCACCAGCGCTTCGCCCATGCCGACGCCTATGTGAGAGAACGCCTGACGGCCACCGGTTTCGAACTCGTCGAGATATCGGATATCAATGTGCGCATGGAAGACGGCCAGCCGACACCAGGCCATCTGGTGATCGCCCGATATATCGGCTGAAGCTAATACACCTGATATTCGCCTGACGGAATAGTTTCGCAGTTGGCGAAGTATCTGTTGCATGATGCGCCATGACCTGATAGTTAGTCGATCGGTAAAGTTTACCGCAACGATAGGAAAGGTCGCCGCATGTCGCTCGTGCTTTATGGGCATCCGCTCGCCTCCTTCTGCCACAAAGTGCTGATCGCGCTTTATGAAAACGGTACCCCTTTCGAAAATCGCATCGTCGATCTTTCCGACGAAAGCTCGCGCGCCGATCTCTTCCGCTTCTGGCCGATCGGCAAGATGCCACTGCTGCGGGACGAGGCGCGCGACAGCACCATTCCCGAGACATCGATCATCATCGAATATCTTGAGCAATATTATCCGGGGCCTCTTCGGCTGCTGCCGCTGGAGATCGACCGGGCGCTGCAAGTCCGCCTTTGGGATCGCTTCTTCGATCATTATGTCCAGGCGCCGATGCAGACGCTGGTTAGCAATCACCGGCGTCCTGAGGGCACCGCGGACGAAATCGAGGTCACGGCCGCCAAGGCGACGCTTGCCACCGCTTACTCGATGATCGAAAAGCAGCTCGCCGACAAACCCTGGATATCCGGTGACAGCTTCACCATGGCCGATTGCGCCGCCGCCCCCGCGCTCTTCTATGCCGAGACGCTGATCCCCTTCACTCCGGAACAGCCGAACCTTCGCGCCTATTACGATCGGCTGCTGGCGCGCCCGTCCTTTGCAAGGGCGCTGGACGAGGCCCGCCCCTACTTCAAGTTCTATCCCTACAAAAAGAGGCTGCCCGCCCGCTTCCGGGATGCGGCGGGATGATCGAAAGCCAAGCGGATCTCGACCGCATGTTTCATGCGCTTTCCGATCGCAGCCGCCGCGGCATGATCGATCGCCTCGGCCGCGGCCCGGCCTCCGTCACCGAACTGGCCGCGCCGCTCGCCGTTGCCTTGCCGACGGTGATGAAACATCTGCAAGTGTTGGAGGAGAGCGGCCTCGTGCTCTCCGAAAAATCCGGCCGGGTACGAACCTACCGGCTGCAACAGGATGCGCTTGCCGCCGTCGAGCGCTGGGTAGAACAGCGAAAGATCCGCTGGACGAGCACCTTCGACAGGCTGGATCAATTTCTTGCCAATGAAACGGAGAGCCTTCCCGAATGACGACGCCATCCGCCGAACACACCACTCTCGTCATCGAGCGTCACCTGAAGGCGCCAGTCGCTCGCGTCTTCCGCGCCTGGTCGGCGCCGGAGGCCAAACGCCAATGGTTCGCCTGCCACGGCGAGTGGCAGGCGCTGGACTATGGTCTCGATTTCCGCCCCGGCGGCACGGAAAGGAACTACGTCGCCGATACCGACGGCCTTCTGCACGCCTATGATGCCCACTACATCGATATCGTGCCCAATGCCCGCATCATCTATGTCTATGAGATGAAGCTCGGCGAAACCCGCATCTCCGCCTCGCTCACAACCGTCGCCTTCGAAGCCGAACCCGGCGGCACCAAAATGGTTTTCACCGAACAGGTGGTCTTCCTCGACGGCTACGCCGACAACGGCGCCCGCCTCCAGGGTACCGAAATCGGCCTCGACAATCTGGAGCTCTTCCTCGAGCGCGAGGAAAGCCCGATTCACTGACACATGTCGCCAAATCAAGTTCGATGCGACGCGTTTCAGGCGATGTTGCCAAGCATCAAGCGCTGCTTGGTTTTTGTCGGGAGCTGGCGGGGCGAGCCGCAGCTCGCGTTGACGTGTTGAGTGCTGCGGCGGCGCGAACGAGCGTCTTCAACGCCTGCTCGTCAATCTCATCGCCTTCGTGGAAATCGATGGCGCGCCTGGTATTGCCGTCAAGGCTGGAGTTGAAAAGGCCTGAAGGGTCCTCTAGCGAGGCGCCTTTGGCGAAGGTCAGCTTCACCACGCTTTTGTAGGTCTCGCCGGTGCAGATGATACCGGCGCGCTCCCACACGGGAACCCCTCTCCACTTCCATTCCTCGACCACCTCGGGCTCGGCCTGCCTGATCAGAGTTCGGACCCGAGCGAGCGTCTGGCCTCGCCAATCGCTCAACTCCTCGATTCTCGCATCGATCAAACGAGAAGGAGAGTCTCCGTCCTTCTCTTCGCTCGAGCCGCTTTTCTTCATGGTTGCCGTGGCTTTCTTCATCGATATCGCTCCTCCATCCCTTAAGTGCTGATGACCTGGCGTCCGCTCACATTCGTTCACCGGGCAATTTGCTGGCTTGCTCCACCCAGGCGGCGAGCTGAGCCTCGTCGAGTTGGTCTGCCTCATGGATGTGAAAGTAACGCACTTCCTTTTGTTTGGACTCGCCGGGCGGGATGGGACTGAGCGACATGCCGCGGAAGAAAGCGAGTTTGATGTAGTTCGCGAAGCAATGGACACCGAGGAACCAGCCCTGCCCTTCGATGCCATAGAGGGGCGAGTTCCATTTCACGGCCTTGTACACCCCAGGCACCGTGCGCGTGATGAGCGCATCGAGGCGATGCCCGACATCGCTTTTCCAGCCCGGCATGGCGGCGATGTAGGCTTGCACGGGAGCGTCACCGTAACCCTTGGCAATCTGAGGGTTGCCCCCCGAAAGAAGGGGCGGCCCCGCGCTCTCAGACTTGGCGGCTGTCTTCCTCGTGACCTTCGCTGCGGTCTTGGATGTCTTGCCGGCCATTCTGTTCACCCCCATCCGCTGCTGCGCCTCGCGCTGCGCCATCTGGTGGCATGAGGCAGGGCGAACAAGTACAGACCGGTGGGTAATAGCAAGGCGAGCGGAAGAAGCGCCAAAAGCCCCACCCCGACGGAGGATCTCTCCTGCACCATGGCGATGATATTAATTATGACGGCCAGCGTAAAGGCAATGGACAGCCAACGGTGGATCTGCCGACACCAGTTATTCCAATTCACGGGAACCTCCTGCGAAAACGTGCCGAAGCGGATGGCGTATCCGTTGGCGTCTGTCTCACTCGATCCGCGCCAGCACCTGCTCCAGCTTTGCGAAGAATTGTTGCCAGCCGCTCCTGGCGCCCCCGTAAGCCTGCCGCTGATCCGGCCGGAAGCCCGATTGCTCCATACGCAGGTGCGTGCCCGCGCCCGTAGGCGTGAGAGTCCAGGTGACGACGCTTGCCAGATCATAGGCAGCCCACGTGTAAGACAGGGTTTTGTTCGGCTCGACTTCCAGGACCTGGCAATCGACGGATCCCCAATCCGCGCTGAGCTTAAAACGGTGATCCACGACCGGCACGAAGTCATTCTTCATCAGCCAGTCCGCGATCAGATGCGGCTGGGTGAGCGCGCGCCAGATCTTTTCCGGCGGAAAAGGGATCTCTCGCTCGACGACGACGGAACGGGTTTCAGTCGATGTTTCGGTCATTGGTCCATCCTTTTCAGTAGATCTTCCAGCTGGTCGAACCGATTTTGCCAAAAACCAGCCATCTCACTTGTCCAGTCGACCAGCGGCGCCAGCGCACCGAGCTGCGCGCTATAATGCGTCTGGCGACCTTCGTGACGGTCACGCACCAAGCCGGCCTGCTTCAGGATTCCGAGATGTTTCGAGACGACCGGTTGCGAGACCCCAGCGCGTGCCGTCAAAGCCCCGACCGTCTTCTCTCCTTCGCGGCACAGCCGTTCGAAAAGAGCCCGCCGTGTCGGATCGGCGAGCGTTCTGAAGAGGAAGTCTTGAGCGTTTGACATCTACAATCCATACCCCACTGGCTATGGATTCATGTATAGCCATAGAGGTATAGGTGAGTCAAGCTGGACGTGAGACGACTTAGGGAAACTGTTGTTGCTGATTTTGGCGCACGTGGCAGCGCGCCTCGGCAGAGACGGGTGAATGTCTCATACCCAGGCGCCTATGCATTTTCGCCATTGATCATGCAGCTTCGCAAACGGCGCTGGGATCAATGCCCGCCGTCGGTGCCGAGGATCGCGGCAAGCAGCCGGCCTTCCAGCTCGGCGAGGCCGGGATGGCCGTGCCGGCGCGGATGTGGATAAGGAATGGGAAGATCGAGCGCGATCCGCCCCTCGTCGAGCACGATGACCCGGTCGGCGAGATGCACCGCCTCGCTGACATCATGGGTGACGAGCACGGCGGTGAAACCGAGTTCGCGCCAGACGCGGTTGATGAGTTCCTGCATGCTGATCCGCGTCAGCGCATCGAGAGCGCCGAGCGGTTCATCAAGCGCCAGCACGCCCGGCCGGCTCACCAGCGCCCGCGCCAGTGCCACGCGCTGCCGCTGACCGCCGGAAAGGCGCGCCGGCCATTCTCCGGCCTTCTCGCCAAGCTGGACTTCGGCAAGCACGGCGTCGGCCGCCTTCAGCGCCGCCCGTCTATCGATGCCGTCGCCGAGCCCGACGACGACATTGTCGGCGACACTGAGCCAGGGGAGCAGCCTTGGCTCCTGAAAGACGATGCGCGCATTGGGGCTGGCCTGTGCGCCGTCGGCATCCTCGAAATGCAGCTCGCCGGCACTGGGCGCGTCAAGGCCCATCAGGATGCGCAGCAGCGTGCTCTTGCCGCAGCCGCTCTTTCCGATCACGGCAACGAACTGGCCGGCCGGAATATGCAGATTGATGCCGCGCAGTACGCGGTTGGCCCCGAAACTCTTTTCAAGCCCCGTCAGGCTGATCGCCGCTGCCCCCGCAGGCGCATTGCGCTCCGGCGCGGGTGTATAGGCCGGCTCTTCGGCGACGGCGTGAAAACGCTCATGCGCGATCGATGTCATGGCGTCTCTCCTATTTCTGATAGACCGGGTTCCAGGCGAGCAGCCGCCTCTCCAGCACTCGGGCGATGACATCGGCAAGTTTGCCGAGCACGGCATAGATGACGAGGGCGAGTACGACGACGTCGGTCATCATGAATTCGCGGGCATTGTTGGCCATATGGCCGATGCCCGAGGATGCGGCGATCGATTCCGATACGATCAGCGTCAGCCACATGATGCCGAGTGCATATCTGAGGCCGACGAAGATCGACGGCAGCGCGCCTGGAAAGATCACCTTGCGGAACAGCGTCCAGTTGCCCATGCCATAGACCTTGCCCATCTCGATCAGATCGCGATCGACATTGCGCACCCCGTGATAGGTGTTGAGATAAACGGGGAAGAGCACGCCGAGCGAGGTGAGAAACAGCTTCGATTCCTCGCCGATCCCGAACCACAGGATGACGAGCGGGATCATCGCCAGATGCGGAATGGTGCGCAGCATCTGCAGCGTCGTATCGGTCAGTTGTTCCGAAATGCGCGATACACCGTTGGCGATGCCGAGCAGGAAACCGATCGAGCCGCCGACGAGAAGGCCGGCAAAGGCGCGGCCGGCGCTCACCAGCACGTCATTCGGCAACTGGCCGGAAACCGTCGTCGACCAGAAGGCCAGGCCGACATCGGCCGGCGACGGCATGATGCGCGATGAAATCCAGCCGGCCGAGGAGGCAAGCTGCCAGAACGCCACAATCGCCACCGGCACCAGATAGGGCGTCAGCTTGTCCAGGCCGGGCAGCGGCAGGCGCAAACCCGCCTTTCCAACCTTTTCGGAAGCGACCGACCGTACGAACGGAGTATCGAAAGTCGACATGCATTGTCCTCGCGCTTATCGAAAGCAGGATGCCGCAAGCCGTAAGCGGCTTGCGGCGGTGTCACGCTCTGCGTCTTCGTTCGAACTCAGGAGCCGGAGACGACTTTCAGATTGCCGCCATGGCTGCCCCCTGCGAAGATCTGCTTGCGGCCGAACTCGTTGTTGAAGCCCAGGCGCTGCTGCTCGCGAGTGATGCCAAGCTCGGGGAAAAGCAGCTCGGCGACGCGATAGGCCTCTTCGAGATGCGGATAGCCGGAGCCGATCACCGTATCGATGCCGATCTCCTGATATTCGCGAAGGCGCGCGGCCACCGTCTTCTGCGAGCCAACCAGCGCCGTGCCCGCACCGGCGCGCACCAGGCCGACGCCGGCCCAGAGGTTCGGAGAGACTTCGAGCTTGTCGCGGCGTCCGCCATGAAGGGCGGCCATGCGCTTCTGGCCGACCGAGTCGGACTCGTGGACAAAGCGCTCCTGCGCCTCGCGGATCGTATCGTCGTCGAGATGACGGATCAGCCGCTCGGCCGCCTCCCACGCCTCATCATCGGTTTCGCGCACAATGAAGTGCAGACGAATGCCGAAGCTCACCTCGCGGCCGCGTTCGCCGGCGGCCTTGCGCACCTTGGTGATCTTCTCGGCAACCTGTGCCGGCGGCTCGCCCCAGGTCAGGTACTTGTCGACGCGGCCGACGGAGAAATCGATACCGGCATCCGACGAGCCGCCGAAATAGAGCGGCGGACGCGGGTTCTGCACCGAGGGGAAGCCAAGGCGCGCATTGGTCGCCTTGATATATTTGCCGTCGAAGCTTGCCGTTCCCTTTTCCAGCAGTTCCTCAAAGACGGTGAAGAACTCCTCGGCATGGGCGTAGCGCTCGTCATGCTCGATATGGATGCCATCGCCGGCAAGCTCCGCCGGGCTGCCGCCGACGACGATGTTGAGCAGCAGCCGGCCGTTGGAGATGCGGTCGAGCGTCGTCGCAAGACGCGCGTAATAGGCAGGCGATGCCGTGCCGGGGCGGATCGCCACCAGGAACTGCAGCTTCTCGGTCTTTGCGGCAAGGGCGGCGGCGGTCACGAAGGATTCCTCGCAGGCAACCCCGGTCGGCAGCAGTACGCCGGAATAGCCGAGCCGGTCGACAGCTTGGGCGATTTGCGTGAGATAACCAATCTCTGGCGCACGGTTGAGCTCGGAGGAGCCGAGATAGGTGCCGTCGCCCGATGTCGGGATGAACCAGAGGAAATTGATAGGTTTGGATGTATTTGTATGGGAGGTGGTGGTCATGGAAGACGGTCCTTTAGCTGCGAAATTCGAAAATCAACTCGCGCGGTGGAGATGGCCGCTGGCAAGCGGCAACAAGCAGACTGTCTGCCCACTCGGCGCCGCCGCCGCGCGAATGCTTGGGAGGATCGCGGTGGCGGCGGAGGCTGTAGTAAGGCCGGCTGTCCATCTATGCGTGAGCATCTGAAATATCCCTGTCGATCGGATGGTGGCTGGCCGACGCCTTTCAGTGTCCGCGTCGATCGTCAGGATACTGACATAGACCACTAATTAGATCGACAATATCAATTTGCTATTACAATCCGTTTTGGAGAATATTTTTCCGGTTTGGCGGCATGAAGACCCTCTCCATGCCGCCTCGCGGAAATCTTAGCCCTGGTCGAAAAATCAGCTCGCCTTGGGACGCCAGACGATGTCGCCGGTCGTAAGCTTCTTCGGCAGGATACCGAGTCCATAGAACTCGTCTGCGAGCGCCTGCTGATAGGCGGCGGCGGCATCGGTGATCGTCGAGACGCTGCCGAGATCGGCGCCCTTGCGCGTCAATGTCACGCGCGTCACCTCAGCCGGCACGCCGGTGATTTCGGAAAGTTCCTTCACCGTTTCGTCGAGATTGCTCTGTGCCGACTTTCCGACCTTGGCAAGCTCTTCGATCACTTCGACGACCACTTGCCCGTTGGCATCGGTGAAATCACGGTTGGCGAGGAAGAAACTGTAGGAGTCGACGATGCCTTCGGCGGTCGTCAGGATACGTGTCTCCGGATCAGCTTCGGCAATCGCCAGATAAGGATCCCAGATCGACCAGGCGTCGATGCTGCCATTCTTGAACGCGGCGGCAGCATCCGGCGGCGAAAGATCGAGCTGCTCGACATCTTCGGGCTTCAGGCCTGCCTTGCGCAGAACCTTGACGGTTACATTATGCGCGCTGGAGCCGCGCTTGAAAGCGACCTTTTTACCCTTGAGGTCTTCAAGCGTCTTGATGGGCGAATCCTTGCGCACGAGGATGGCCGAGGCTGCCGGGCTACCCTTGTAGAGACCGACATAATAGAGCTGCCCGCCGGCCGCCTGGGCAAAGAGCGGCGGCACATCGCCGGTCGCGCCGAAATCGAGAGCGCCGGCGCCCAATGCTTCGAGAAGCGGCGGGCCGGAGGTGAATTCCGACCAACTGACGGTAATGCCGCGACCGGCAAGCCGCTTCTCAAGTGCGCTGCGACGTTTGGCGAGCGCCAGCACGCCGTTCTTCTGCCAACCGATACGGAACTCGCTGGCAGCAGCGCGTGCCGGCCTGACAGCCGGCAGGATTGCCGTAGCCGCGGTCGCTGCGAAAAGCCCGAGCGTTTGTCGACGTGAAATCATGACTTTCCCCTTTTTCATGGTGCCAAGCCTGTTTTCGGCTGGTCGACCTGTCAGTGATGAATGCCATGATGATGAAATCTATAATTTATATCGACAATTTTATTTGCGAGATTCGGCCTTTGCTGAAATTTTGCGGCCCGGAAATCGCCCTTAAGCGGATTTTTTTCGCGCGTCCGCTATGCCGGCTACTATTTCTACTATTCCGCTTCCTTCCCAACCTTCGGCGGCCAGACGCTCCCGGATCAAGGTGGGGCCGCCGGCAAGACGGTTCGCAAGCAGGCTTGCGGGATCGACGATGCGCCAATAGGGCGTGACCGTCGAAACCGGCTCACCCTTCTCCAATGCGCCGAAGGACAGTTCGGCGATCGCGCGCAAATGCCGCTGCACGGTTACCGGGCAACAGGCATCCGCCCGATATTGGTCAGCGAGTCGACGGCGGAGAACGCCGACATCGGTAAGGACACCTTCCGGTGCTGATCGAATCTGCTCTGCGACCATCTGCAGCGATGGAATGAGCATAGCCTGCATTCCGCTGCGGCCTTTGCGCCGCGGCTTGATCGTCGGATTTTCGCTCATGTCACCCTCCGGAAACATTGTGCCCTCTCCCCGATCTAGGGCTGCTCCGAATGGTGGCCAGCCTCATATGCGTCAATCCGAAGGAAGTCCGTCTTCACGGGCTTTTCTGCTCCCGCCGTTTCGGTTAATCCTCGAACTTGCACTTGAGGAAAAGGATAGGACATATGGCTAAAGTCGCGTTCATCGGTCTCGGCGTCATGGGTTTCCCCATGGCGGGCCATCTGAAGACGAAGGGCGGCCACGATGTTACCGTCTACAACCGTACCGCCGAAAAAGCCGCCGCCTGGGCCGAGAAATTCTCCGGCAAATCCGCCTCCACCCCGGCCGAGGCCGCCGCAGGTGCCGATTTCGTCTTCGTCTGCGTCGGCAATGACGAAGATCTCCGGTCGGTGACATTGGGCGAGAACGGCGCCCTGCACGGCATGAAGCCAGGTTCGGTGCTGATCGACAACACCACCGCCAGCGCTGAAGTCGCCCGCGAACTTTATGCCGCGGCAAAGGAAAAAGGTGTCGATTTCATCGACGCTCCTGTCTCCGGCGGCCAGGCCGGCGCTGAAAACGGTGTCCTGACCGTCATGTGCGGCGGCGACGAGGCCGTCTTCGAACGCGCCAGACCTGTCATCGACGCCTATGCCCGCATGGTTGGTTTGATGGGACCGGCAGGCTCGGGCCAGTTGACCAAGATGGTCAACCAGATCTGCATTGCCGGCCTCGTCCAGGGACTTGCCGAAGCGCTGCATTTCGGCAAGCGTGCTGGCCTCGATATCGAAAAGGTGGTCGAGGTGATCTCCAAGGGGGCAGCCGGCTCCTGGCAGATGGAAAACCGCCACAAGACCATGAACGCAGGCAAGTATGATTTCGGCTTCGCGGTCGACTGGATGCGCAAGGATCTCGGCATCGTGCTCACCGAAGCCCGCCGCAACGGCGCCAAGCTGCCGGTCACCGCCGTCGTCGACCAGTTCTATGGCGACGTGCAGGCAATGGGCGGCAATCGCTGGGACACATCCTCGCTGCTCGCCCGTCTCGAAAAATGATCGGCCCCTCCTCCGATGCGGCCGAATTGATCGCGCATCTCCAAACGCTGCGCTCGGAGGAGAATGTTGCCGGCATGGCGCGCTTTAGCATCGTCACCGATCGCGCCCTCGGAATCTCCAATCCCGATATCAAGGCGGTCGCCGGACTGGCGAAGAAGGATCACGCCAGGGCAATGCAGCTCTGGCGAAGCGATATCCGCGAAGCCCGCCTGCTCGCCCTCTACACCGCCGAGCCGAAGCGGTTGACCATGGAAGAGGCTCGAAGTTGGGCCAATGATTTCAACTCGTGGGAGATCGTCGATTGCGCCGCCGATCTCTTCGTTGAAGCCCGGCTGGACGAGCTCATCTCAGACCTCGCCGCAGACGAGCGTGAATTTATCAGGCGCACCGCCTTCGCCATGATTGCCGGTGCCGCGGTTCACTTAAAAAAGGAACCTGATGCGACCATCCTTGCCTGGTTGCCGCTGATCGAGGCCCATGCAGGCGACCCGCGAAACTTCGTGCGCAAGGCGGTCAACTGGGCGCTGCGCAGCATCGGTAAGCGCAATCTCACCTGCCATGCGCCGGCACTGACGCTCGCAAAGGCCCTGGCGGAAAGCCCTGACAAAACTGCCCGCTGGATCGGCAAGGATGCCGTCAGGGAGTTGGCCGGCGAAAAGCTATTGGCACGGTTGATATAAGGCGAATGCCGGCTCGCGTGGCGCTGTAAGTCAATGCTGTTTGGATTTTTCGACCAGGAAATCGATCAGGACCCGCACCGCCGGCGGCATGCCCTTGGCTGTCGTGAAGACGATATAGAACTGGCTCTCCTCCGACTGCCATTCTGGCAGCACCCGCACCAGCTTGCCTGCCTGGAGATCGGCCTCGCAGGCACTTTCGAGCAAAAGCCCGAAGCCGAGGCCGGCACGGGCCGCGTCGAGGATAGCGGTCATGCTGCGGCAGGTGAGCCGTGGCTGATGCCGAATCACCCGCTTGGCGTCATTCGGACCGACCAGTTCCCAGGTATGGAACGATACCCATGACGTCATTGCCAGCGTCGGCAGGTCGACGAGTTCGTCCACGTAACGCAAGGTGCCAGTGCGCTCGACGAGCGACGGACTTGCAACCAGGATACGCCTGATACGGTCGAGCTTGCGCATCGTCAGACTCGTCTGCGTCTCCGGCTCGTTGGTCGCTCTCACTTCGAGGTCGATTCGTTCGTTGATGAGGTCGGCCCGCCGGTCGGAGCCGATGATCTGCAGCTTGATCTTCGGATAACGTTCCAGGAATTCGGGCAGGATTCCCCCAACCGAGATGTCGACGAGGCCAAGCGGGCAGCCCATGCGCACCACACCTTGCGGGTCGGACTGAGCCTCGCTGACGATCGACTTGGCGCGATCGGCCTCCTGCAGGATGGTCTGGCATCTTTCGTAGAAAGCTTGGCCGATCTCAGTCACCCGGAAGTGACGGGTCGAGCGTTCTATGAGCCTTGCACCAAGCCCTTCCTCAAGCCGGCTGACCCGCCTGCTGAGTTTCGAACGTGGTATTTTGAGATCGCGACTTGCAGAAGCGAAACCGCCGCTGGAGACGACAGCGGCGAAATAATAGTAGTCGTTGAGATCGTCCATAAGAACAAGCTATCCGCGAGTAGGAATGAATGCCGGCCCCCAGCAAGGGTTGTATCCTCTCTCCCAAAAAGCGGTAATCACATTGTCGGCATTGGATTTTCTTTTCGCGACCTGTTGCGACAAAGCCAGCCAACACCGCATAGGAAGACAGACCAACAGCCGTCCGCGCGATAAATCGATCGGTGGGTCCAGCTCGTTTGAAAGATTGAAAACGGGGTGCCTCAAGAAACGAGGCGGGCAGATGCCGACGTGCGCGCAACGTACCTGTTCGGCTCACCTGAAAAGACGATCCTGAAAGACTGCCTTGAAGACTATGCGTCAAAAACGCTGCAAGGACGGTCCGGCAGGGAAGACCGGACCCGTCCCCGTAGCTGATCGGAGGTCACTCGGATCAGAAACTGATTTAAGTGCTCCCGGTCCGAAGACCGGGAGCATATCCACCAAGTGGATTAGAACGAACGCTGCAGACGGAAGTAGCCCGTCGTGGAGTCGTCGCCATCATCCGGATCGAGGTACTGAACCGAAGCCTTGGCGTAGAAGTTGTCGACGATCTGGTAATCAACGGTCAGACCGACCTTCCATGCATCACCGGCACCGTCGTAATCGCTAGGAACGGTGTCAAACGCGCTGGCACCGCCGATGTAGTTGCCGTAGTACTGAACACCCGGGGTGATTTTCAGCTTGTCGGTTGCCTTGATGGCGTATTCGGCAGCAACTGCCCATTCAGCCGTCGAGTAGTAGGAGTTCGGGCCGGAAGAGTACACAGCAGCGAGGCCGAGCGTACCGGGACCGATGTCA
>NZ_JBFTZZ010000037.1:0-133775 GCF_056406515.1 Rhizobium sp. P1_B8
GGGGATGTCACAGGCATCAGGTTCTACCGCAGCGCCAACGACAACGGCCAGAACGTCGTCGACCTGTGGAGCTCGACGGGCACCAAGCTCGCCACTGCCACTTTCACCACCACCACGGCGAGCGGCTGGCAGACGGCGAACTTCACGACACCCGTCACCATTGCCGCCAACACCAATTATGTCGCCTCTTACCATACGACCGGTGCTTATGTGGCGACGGACAGCTTCTTCGCCAATGCCGTGACAAACGGTCCGCTGACGGCCCAGTCAAGCGCTGTCGCCGGCGGCAACGGTGTCTTTGCATACGGCGGTTCCGCCACCACAGGCCTCTTCCCGAATTCCACTTTCAATGCCGCCAATTACTATGCCGACGTGGTCTTCCGGCCGCAACTCGTCGGGTGAAGAAAAGGACAAGGTTACGGACCGATTTCGAATGAGGCTCATACGACGCAAATGCTGGTCGCGGCGAAGGGCGCTTCGACCGCTGACATTCAAGGAATGCCGATGAACAGGCCGAAGGACAGGAAGGAGCGGCTTCCAGTAACCGTGCTGGCCGGCTTCCTCGGCGCTGGGAAGACGGCGCTCCTCAGCCACGTCCTGAATAACCGTCAGGGCCTGCGGGTCGCTGTCATTGTCAACGATATGAGCGAAGTGAACATAGACGCCAGTCTCATTCGAGACGGCGGCTGCAACCTGTCGCATACGACGGAGACATTGATTGAGCTCAGCAATGGCTGCATATGCTGTACCCTGCGCAATGACCTCCTGACGGAAGTACGGCGACTGGCAGAAGAGCGGCGATACGACTATCTGTTGATCGAAGGCACCGGCATTGCCGAGCCATGCCCTATCGCGGCAACCTTTTCTTTCCGCGACGAGAACGGCGTCTCGCTCGCCGATTTTGCCAGCCTCGACACCATGGTCACCGTTGTCGACGCTGCAAACCTGTTAGCCGACTACAGCAGTGCCGATCTGCTTGCCGACCGCGGCCTGCAACGCGACGGTGAGGACCGGCGCACGCTCATCGACCTGCTGGTGGATCAGATCGAGTTTGCCGATGTTGTCGTGATCAACAAGATCTCGGACGCGACCGAAGAGATCCGCGCGGAAGTCCGCAAGATCGTTGCCGCGCTCAACCCGGATGCGCGCCAGGTGGAGACGGATTTCGGCAAGGTTTCTCTGGCAACCATCCTCAGTACGGGCCTCTTCGATGAAGCAAAGGCCGCCGCCCATCCGTTGTGGCACAAGGAACTGTACAACCCGGGCTACCATGTCCCGGAGACGGAAGAATACGGGGTATCGAGCTTTGTCTATCGCACGAGGCGTCCCTTCGACCCGATGCGGTTTCGAGCCTTCCTGGACGAGCCCTGGCCGGGGGTAATGCGTGCCAAAGGCCACTTCTGGCTTGCCACGCGCCCGCGTCATGTGGGCCTGATGTCGGCTGCCGGCATCCAACGGCGCTGCGAGCCCATGGGTCTCTGGTGGGCAGCTGTGCCCCGGCAGGACTGGCCGAACCATCAGCAGTTTCGTCAGCATCTCGAGAGCCGGTGGGACAGCGCTTGGGGCGACCGTCGGCAGGAATTGGTTTTTATCGGCGTTGATATGGACGAGACAGGTGTGCGGACCGCACTGGACGGATGCCTCGCCAGCGCCGATCCACGCGACTGGGCGACCCTCGAAGATCCGTTTCCTGCCTGGTAGCACGGGCGGCGCAGGACAACGTAACCGGCTCGAGCAGCCGATCCGGCCCGGAATTTTTTCAACCAGCGTCAGCTACCTAGGACAGGACCCTTGCCCATCGTCACGGCTTGGTTCGGCAGCCATTTGCCAGGCGAGATATCTGGTCTCGCGCCCCGGTAAGTTCAAAGCCGGTGCTGTAATCTATCACACCGGCCTTGATGGCGAACATAGTGGCGAAATCAGCGCCAGATGTGAGGGCGGAAAGCAGCTTCGGATGCTTTGAGAGAACAATCGTTCGCCGATCGGGACTGTTCCCGTCGAGGCGGATCGTCTCTTTGTACGTCCCAATCTCGAAGCGCGCCAATCGCAGACCGTTCCCACCAACAGTGGCATCGCCAATCTCGAAGATGAGACCGTTCTTGGCGTCGCACCGGACCATGTAACAAGCCTCGATGTCGCTCGCATCAATCATTGAGCATGTTCCGACCGCTCCCGCATGCGAACCGGTGAGCTTAACCCATGGAGCGGGCGGCTCGACTTCCTGTGTGAGCGCAGGCGATGCCGCAAGGCACGCGCCAAACACACACGCTGTCACGCCAATCACGCCTGCGACTGCCGGTCTGCTGAACCTCATCCTATCCTCGTTTTCTACGACGTTGCGAGCCCAATAGCGTCTCGACTTGGACGTGCTTGTCAAGGTCGATTGAGAGGAGACGCAGAGCTTAGCCAACGCGAAACGGTGCGACCGGTGGGCCGGGCAGCTCTAGCCCGGAAAGGCTCTACCGGTAGCCGCAGGCAGCTCTAGGACTTTGTCGGCCGGCCTACGTTGAGGATCATCATATCGGCGTAGGGGATACCTCCCTCATACCCCAGATTGCTGTCGTACATTCCCTTAGCAAAGGTGCCAGAATACACGCCTTGCTATAGCGGTCGAAGGGCCGGCCGATCCGGGAGGGGACGCCGCTGATGCGGAGAATTCATGTCAGTAATCGTGAGTATTTGAGTACATTTGGTGGAGCGTTGAGTATCTGTCGTGCACCTTCACCCTGGAGCGCAGTGCTGGGGACCGCGACGGTTGTATCTTCCACGAGTACCGATGGTTCCCCAAGCTTTGCCGGTAAGGGCAGCTTCGCCAATCCCGACGGCGGCGCGGTCCCGTCCCCCTACACAGGCAATTTCATGCTGCCCGCCGCGTTGATCTCAGCAGGCGGCGTGCAGACGGCCTCGATTCCACCAACGGCGATGCCCGCGCCTGCAGGCGACGGCAGCGCACAGGACACGTCCGCCAAGACGGCGTCGGTTGCGACGGTGTTGCAGACGACGACTACGTCATCCGAGCGCACCGTGCTCGGCCCGGACCCGTACGAGGAGGCTGCGACGCTGCCTGCCGCGCCCGTGCTGATGGGTGTTACCAGCGATGCGGGCACGGGAGGCGCTACCACGCCGCCGGCCGATCCTGCCGCCGGTTCCGGCACGACGTCATTGCGCCTTCAAACCTCGATAGCCTCCATCTCGCTGGGGCCAAGCCAGGACGCTTCCGCCAATACGACCGCGGCCCCGACTGCGCTTGCAGCACCGGTGGCGGCGGCTGCAGCTGCTGCAACTGCTGCGACGCCCAACAAGATCGCGCTCGAGAACATGAAGCAAGGCAATCCGATCAGCGAATGGGGTCTGGCGGGCGACGGCGGCGGCACCATCCAGGGCTTCGCCACCGAGATCAGCACGAATATCGGCCAGACGGTCGATTTCAAGATCGCCACCGATTCCACCCATTACCGCATCGATATCTACCGCATGGGCTATTATGGCGGGGACGGCGCGCGCAAGGTCGGCTCGATCGAGCAATCGCTGACCACGGCGCAGATCCAGCCGCATCCGATCGTCGACATGTCGCTCGGCCTCATCGATTGCGGCAACTGGTCGGTTTCGGCGAGCTGGCAGATTCCGACGGACGCGGTCTCCGGCGTCTATTTCGCCAAGCTGGTGCGCGAGGACGGCGTCGAAGACGCCAGCATCATTCCCTTCGTCGTGCGCGACGACGCCTCCACCAGCAATATCGTCTTTCAGACGTCAGACACGACATGGCAGGCCTATAATGCCTGGGGCGGCGCCAGCCTCTATTATGGCGAAGTGCCCGTCGACCCGGCAGACATGATCGGCTACCTGCCGCCGAACTGCAGCTGCGGCCTGCAGGCCATCGGCCGGGCCTCGGCGGTCAGCTATAACAGGCCGATCATTACCAATACGAGCCCGATCGGCGGCTCGCACGACTACATCTTCGGCGTCGAATCCTCCGCCATCTCATGGCTGGAACAGAACGGCTACGACGTTTCCTATATATCAGGCGTCGATGCGGCGCGCAGCGGCGCGCTGCTGCTCAACCACGATGCCTATCTCTCCGTCGGGCATGACGAATATTGGTCTGCCGAACAGCGCGCCAATGTCGAGGCGGCGCGCGATGCCGGCGTCAACCTCGCCTTCTGGAGCGGCAACGAGTGCTACTGGAAGGTCCGCTGGGAAAGCAGCATCGACGGCAGTGGCCAGGCCTACCGCACCATGGTCTGCTACAAGGAAACCTGGGGCACGAGTACGGATCCGAGCAATGTCGGCACCGGCACCTGGCGCGATCCGCGCTATGCCGATCCGGGGCAGCAGCCGGAGAATGCGCTGACGGGCACGATGTTCCAGGTGGACAGCTACCGCCAAGATACGATCTCCATCCCCTACGACTATTCGAACTTGCGCTTCTGGCGCAATACCGATGTCTCCCAGCTGAATGAAGGTGAAACCTACAATCTGGTGCAGAACCTGCTGGGCTACGAGTGGGATTCCGATGTCGAGAACGGCTTCCGCCCGGATGGTCTCATCAACCTGTCGCTCTCGTCGGTCTCGGTCGATACCTATCTGCGTGATTACGGCGCAACGGTCGGTTCGGCCGTCGCCACCCATAGTCTCACCATGTACCGGGCGGCAAGCGGCGCGCTGGTCTTCGGCGCCGGCACTGTCTTCTGGTCCTGGGGGCTGAGTGACAACCACCAAGGCCCGGCCACGTCAACCGATCGCAATGTACAGCAGGCGATGGTCAACATGTTCGCGGACATGGGCATTCAGCCGACCACACTGGATGCGAGCCTGATCCTTGCGACACAATCGACCGACACGCTGAAGCCCACTTCGTCGGTCACCTCGCCGATCGTCGGCGCAAGCTTCCTCGAAGGGCAGCATGTGACGATCACCGGCACGGCGCAGGATTTCGGCGGCGGCATCATTGCCGGCGTCGAAGTCTCGACCGATGGCGGCCAGCACTGGTTCAAGGCGTCAGGCCGCGAGAGCTGGAGCTATAACTGGGTCGTCCAGGCGAGCGGAACCTACACGGTCATGTCACGGGCCGTCGACGACAGCGTCAATATGGAGGCGCCGTCTGTCGGCAAGCAGGTCACCGTCACCCTGCCGAGCACGCAGGGCCTTTGGACGCTGGCGGAAAAGCCGGCGACCGAAGCGGCGATCGATCGTGATTCCGTCGAGCTCGGCCTGCGCTTCCAGGCGACGACGGCGGGCTTCGTGGAAGGTATACGCTTCTACAAGGGCTTCTACAATATCGGCGACCATGTCGTCAGCCTCTGGAGCGCCGACGGAACGCGGCTGGCAACGGGAGTATCGGTCGGCGAGTCGCTCTCTGGCTGGCAGACGGTGCTGTTCTCCAGCCCGATCCAGATTGCCGCCGGCACAACCTATGTGGCCTCCTATCACAGTGGCGGTTTCTACTCGCTGACGAACAATTATTTCACTGGTGGCACCTATGCCAGCGGCGCGGTGAAGGCCGTCGATGGCGGCGGCGTCTTCGCCTATGGCACCACTGCCGGCACATTCCCCGGCCAAAGCCCCGGCACCGGCACGAATTACTGGGTCGACGTGGTCTTCGATGCCGGCCCGAACAGCGCGCCGGTCGCGACCGACGATACGGGGCTGACCATCTCCGGCAACGATACCGTTGTCATCTCGATCGCCTCGCTTGTCGGCAACGATACCGATCCTAATAGCGATGCGCTGACGATTTCGGCCGTCGGCAATGCCGTCAACGGCACGGTGACGCTCAACAAGCAGAACGGCACCGTCATCTTCACGCCGACCAACAATTATTCGGGGCCGGCAAGCTTCGCCTATACGCTGTCGGACGGGCGCGGCGGCACGGATCAGGGCAGCGTCAGCCTCACCGTGAACCCAGGCCCTTCGGGGGAAACGCTGTTTACCTCAAGCGAGGGGCCGACGGGCGCCAGCTTCAACGACGGCCAGGCGATGGAACTCGGCATGAAGTTCGTCGCTTCGTTCAGCGGCATGATTACCGGCATCCGCTACTACAAGGCGGCCGGCGATACCGGGGCCCATACCGGCTCCCTGTGGACGGCGGACGGGACGCTGGTTGCGACCGTCGCCTTCGCCGACAGCGGATTGGTGAACGGCTGGCAGACCGCGACATTCACCAACGCGGTGCATATCGGGGCCGGCACGACCTATGTCGCCTCCTACAGCACCACAGGCTCCTATGTGGCGACGGCAGGTTATTTCACGTCAGCCCATACCCATGGCTCGCTGACGGCGCTCGCCGGCAGCAATGGCGTCTACACGGTCGGGGGCTCGGCATACCCGACCTCCAGCTACCAGTCGTCGAACTACTGGGTGGATGTCGTCTACAACCAGTCGACGGGCAACTCGGTGCCGGTCGCCGCCAACGACAATGGCTACACCACCTATTCCAATACGGCGCTGTCGATTGCCGCAGCCAGCCTGCTTGCAAACGACACCGATGCCGATGGCGATCCGCTCAGCATCACCGGCGTCAACGGTGCGGTCAATGGAACGGTGACCTTCAACAGCCAGACCAAGTCCGTCATTTTCACGCCAACGGCGGGTTATGCGGGCGCGGCAAGCTTCTCTTATTCGATCTCGGATGGGCTTGGCGGAACGGCGTCGGCCACGGTGAGCCTTACTGTCGGCACGCCGCCCGGCGGAGGTACGACGTCGAGCCTGTTCGGCGGCGCCGACACGTCGGGGGTTGCCGGCGCCAATGACGCCAACTCGGTCGAACTCGGCGTCAAGTTCATCGCTTCCGCAAATGGCCAGATCACCGGGCTCACCTATTACAGGAGCGCCCAGGATACCGGTACGCATGTCGGCTCGCTCTGGGCGGCGAGCGGCCAGCTTCTGGGCCAGGCGACCTTCATCAACGAGACGGCGAGCGGCTGGCAGACGGTTTCCTTCAGCCAGCCGATCAATGTCACGGCCGGCGCCACCTATGTGGCGAGCTACCATTCGAACGGCTTCTATTCCGCAACGGCGAACTACTTCACGACGGACCATACGAGTGGCGCGCTGACGGCACCGTCGAGTGCTGCGAGCGGTGGCAACGGCCTTTATGCCTATGGCTCGGGCAGCCTGTTCCCGACCGCCTCCTACAATGCCACGAATTACTGGGTGGATGTCCTCTACCATCAGGGCGGCGCGCAGAACGCGGTTCCGGTCGCCGCCAATGACAGCGGCTTGTCGACCAATACCGGCACGCCGATCACCATCCAGGCCTCAGTGCTCCTGGCAAACGACACCGATGCCGATGGCGATCCGCTTGCCATCACCGGCGTCAGTGGCGCGGTCAATGGCTCGGTCGCATACGACGCCCAGGCCCAGACGGTGACATTCACGCCGACGGCAGGCTATTCGGGACCGGCGAGCTTCAGCTACGCAATTGCAGACGGCAAGGGCGGCACGGCGTCGGCGCAGGTTGCGCTCACCATCAACGGCGGCCAGACGGAAGGGCCGGAGCAGAACCTCTTTGCCGCCGATGCCACGCCTTCAATCGTCTCTGTCAACGACAACCAGCCGGTTAATCTCGGCATGAAATTCCAGGCCGATACGGCAGGCTGGGTCACCGGCATCCGCTTCTACAAAGGGGCAGACAATACAGGCCCGCACAACGGCTATCTGTGGACCGCCTCGGGCACATTGCTCGGCAGCGTCAGCTTCAGCAACGAAACGGTAAGCGGCTGGCAGACCGCGACGCTGACCCAGCAGGTCGAGGTCGCCGCGGATACGACCTATGTCGTTTCCTACAGCACCAACGGCAATTATTCGGCGACTGGCAATTACTTCAGCGCCGATGTGACGAACGGCGACTTGAGGGCGCTCAGCGGCAACAACGGCGTCTATGCCTACGGCTCGGGCGGCTTGTTCCCAAGTGCCAGCTATAACAGCACAAACTACTATGTGGACGTAGCATTCAGACCGCAGCTCGCGGCGTAGAAGAAGCGAGCGGGGAGTATCGATGACGAGTGCAGACAACAGACTTCCGGTCACGGTCCTTGCCGGCTTTCTCGGCGCCGGCAAGACGACGATCCTTAACCACGTCCTGCGCAATCGCGACGGGCGTCGGGTCGCCGTCATCGTCAACGACATGAGCGAGGTGAATATCGATGCCGATCTCGTGCGCGACGGGGGAGCGAACCTGTCGCGGACGGACGAGACGCTGGTGGAGCTCACCAATGGCTGCATCTGCTGCACATTGCGCGACGACCTCCTGAGCGAAGTGCGCCGCCTCGCCGCCGCCGGCCGTTTCGATTATCTGCTGATCGAGGGCACCGGCATTGCCGAACCGTTGCCGGTCGCAGCGACCTTCTCCTTCCGCGACGAGAGCGGAGCAGCCCTCTGCGACGTCGCGCGGCTCGACACGATGGTTTCCGTCGTCGATGCGGTCAATCTTCTGGCCGATTATGCGAGCGCGGAGTTCCTGAGGGATCGCGGCGAGAGCCGGGACGGAGACGACGAGCGCAAGCTGGTGGAACTGCTCGTCGAGCAGATCGAATTTGCCGATGTCGTGGTCATCAACAAGGCGCGGGATGTGACGCCTGCAGCGCTTGCCGAGGTTCGCCGCGTCGTTGCCGCGCTCAACCCCGATGCCCGCGTCATCGAGACCGGCTTCGGCCAGCTGAAGCTCGACGCCATCCTGAATACCGGCCTTTTCAGCGAAGCGAGAGCTGCCCGTCATCCGCTGTGGCACAAGGAACTCTTCGGTTGGGGCGACCATGTGCCGGAGACGGAGGAATACGGTATTTCGAGCTTCGTTTATCGCAGCCGCCGGCCGTTCGATCCCTCCAGGCTGCGGGATTTTCTCGACAGGAAATGGCCGGGCCTCATCCGCGCGAAGGGCCATTTCTGGCTGGCGACAAGGCCCGACGAGATCGGCCTGCTATCGATTGCCGGCACGCAGTGCCGCATCGACAGCAAGGGCTTCTGGTGGGCGTCCGTGCCGAAGGCGCAATGGCCGCATTATCCGCAGTTCCGCCAGCTCATCGAACGGCATTGGGACGAGGTCTGGGGCGACCGCCGCCAGGAACTCGTTTTCATCGGCGCCGGCTTCGACGAAGACGCAATCCGCACCGCACTCGACGACTGCCTGACCGGTGAGGAGACGGGGTTCGATCCGCAGACGGCTGCCGGACTTCGGGACCCGTTTCCGGCCTGGCAGCACGCACATTCACATCGATAGAGCATCCTAATGGACGTAAGACGCCCAAGGTGAAGACGTTTTGATTATCAACCAGAGGAGAGAACAATGAGCAACGAACTCTATGCAGATGGCATCGGCGAAATCACCATCACGGGTACGATCGTGCGCATCGACCTGATGTCGCTCTCGGCCACCGATCGTGATGCCAACAACAATCCGAAGCCAGTATTCCGCCAGCGCATCATCATGCCGGTCGATGCCTTCGCCAATGCGGTCGATCTCATGCAGAAGGCGCTTGGCGGGTTGGTCGAGGCGGGCGCGGTCCGTCGTATCGGTGATACGTCAACTGCGGCGGCTGCCGATATCCAGTCGGTGCAGGCAGGCGCTTCGAACGCCTCGCCGAACTTCAACTGATAAAACAAATATTGCCTCAGTCTCGTATTGTTTCGGGTGGGCCATGAGTGGTTTTCTGCATACCAACCTGCACTGTCTTGCATTGGTCGCGCGTCATCACGGCGTCGATCTTGCTCCTGAACGATTGCAGCACGATTATGCCGTCGGCAACGATCCTGTTGTCTTGCGGCAGCTGCTGCGCATGGCCAAGGATGCCGGCCTCAGGGCAAAGCATCTGACGCTCGACTGGCGATCCCTGTTCCAACTTGGCGAGGCATTCCCGGTGCTCGCTGAGCTGACGAACGGCAACTGGGTGGTCATCGCCGGCGCTGTCGGGAGCGGGGAGGATGAGAGAATCCGCGTTCTCGACCCGCTGGCATCACGCGCCGAAGTGATGATGCTCAGCGAAGAGCAGTTCGCCAAGGCCTGGCTCGGATCGGTGATCCTGGTGAAGCGCAACTATCGCATGTCCGATGAGGATCGACCCTTCGGCTTCCGCTGGTTCGTACCCGAGATCATCAAGCAGCGCAGCTTCTTCCGCGATGTCGCGCTCGCCGCCTTCGTGCTCTACGGGCTTGGGCTGACGACGCCGATCTTCTTTCAGCTCGTTATCGACAAGGTGCTGGTGCATCAGAGCTATGCGACGCTGACGGTTCTCACGGCGGGCATTGCGATCGCGCTCGTCTTCGACGCGACCTTTACTTTCCTGCGCCGCTATCTGCTGCTCTATGCGACGAACAGGATCGACATCCGCGTCGCGACCCGCACCTTCGGCCATCTGCTCAACCTGCCGATCGCGCTCTTCGAACAGGCCTCGGCCGGCGTTCTCGTTAAGCATATGCAGCAGACAGGGCGCATCCGTGAATTCCTGACCGGCCGGCTGTTTCTCACACTGTTGGACGGCGTTTCGCTCCTGGTCTTCGTGCCGATCCTGCTTCTCTATAGTGTCAAATTGACGCTTGTAGTGCTCGGTTTCGCAGCCCTCGTGGGCCTCGTGGTGATGATGCTCGTCGGGCCGTTCCAGCGCCGGTTGCAGGCGCTCTACCAGGCCGAAGGCGACCGGCAGGCATTGCTGGTGGAAACCGTACACGGCATGCGCACCGTCAAATCGCTGGCGCTGGAGCCGCGCCAGCGCAAGGTGTGGGACGATTATTCGGCCCAGTCGATCTCCGTGCGTTTCCGGGTCGACAAGATCTCGACCATCGCCCAGGCGATGACCGGACTGCTGGAGAAACTGATGAGCGTCGCGATCATCGGCCTCGGCGCGCTCGATGTCTTCAGCGGCGCGATGACGATTGGCGCGCTGGTCGCTTTCAACATGCTTGCCGGCAGGGTCTCGGGACCACTGGTACAGATCGTCACCATGGTGCACGAATATCAGGAAGTCGCGCTCTCCGTGCGCATGCTCGGCGAGATCATGAACCAGCGGCCGGAGCAGGCGGGCCGCGGGCGAGGTGTACGGCCGCATCTGCAGGGCCGTATCGAATTCGACAGGGTCACCTTCCGCTACGGCCCGGACAGCGCGCCGGCGCTCGACAATGTCTCCTTCGCCATTCCGGCGGGCTGCTTGTTCGGGGTGGTCGGCAAGAGCGGCTCGGGCAAGACGACGATCACAAGGCTCATCCAGGGCCTCTATCAGAGCCAGGAAGGCCTCGTGCGCATGGATGGCTATGACAGCCGCGAGATCGACCTCGTGCATCTGAGAACGAGCATCGGCGTCGTGCTGCAGGATAGTTTCCTGTTTCGCGGCTCGGTGCGCGAGAATATTGCCGCCGCCAAGCCTGATGCCAGCATCGAGGAGATCATGGAAGTCGCCCGCATCGCCGGCGCCGAGGAGTTCATCGAGCGCCTGCCGCGCGGCTTTGACACGATGCTGGAGGAAAACGCCTCCAACCTTTCAGGCGGCCAGAAGCAGCGGCTTGCCATTGCCCGCGCGCTTATCACCGATCCGAAGCTGTTGATCTTCGACGAGGCGACGAGCGCGCTTGATCCCGACAGTGAGGCGATCATCCGCGAGAATCTGAGCCGCATCGCCGCCGGCCGCACCGTCGTCATCGTCTCGCACCGGCTTTCGACGCTCGTCGATGCCGATGCCATTCTCGTCATCGACCGTGGCAAGGTCGCCGATATCGGCCGGCACGATCAGCTTGTATCGCGCTGCATGACCTATCGCCACCTGTGGTCCCAGCAGATGAGGCAGGTCGCATGAACGCGCACACCAGAAAACCCAGCGAGAACCTGCCGGTCCCTTCAGACAAGGCTCCCTTAGACAAGGCGCCCGCGGGCAAGGGAAGGGAACTGACCGCCCGCCCGCCGCTGCCGCCGGCAATTGCCGAATTCCAATCCGATGCCGTCGAGCTCGAGGAACGTGCGCCGCCCAGAGTTGCGCGCATGACGCTCTATTGCGTAACCGCGCTGATTGCTTCGGCGATCACCTGGGCCTCGGTCTCCTCGATCGACGAGGTGGTGATCGCGCCCGGCAAGCTCGTCACCACCCAGCCGACCATCGTCGTCCAGCCGCTCGAAACCTCGATCATCCGCACGATCGAGGTGAAGGCCGGCGAGGTCGTGCATACCGGTCAGACGCTCGCGACCCTCGACGCCACCTTCAGCCAGGCCGATGTCGACCAGCAGCAGGCGAAATTCTCCGCGCTCGACGCCCAGGTGAGGCGCATCGAGGCCGAGCTTGCCGGCGACGACTATACGAAGATGGCGGGAGATACGCCCGACCAGATGCTGCAGGCGCAGCTCTTCGGCCAGCGACGCGCCTTCTACGTGGCGCAGCTGCAGAATTTCGATCAGCAGATCGCCGGCCAATCGGCCGCTCTTGTGGCGAGCAAAAACCAGGAGGCGGTGCTCAATGACCGACGTGATGGGCTCTCACAGATCGAAGCAGCGCGCGAGAGGCTCTATGACAACCAGAGCGGTTCGCTAATCACGCTGCTCGGTTCGCGCGACGCCCGCCTCGACGTCGAATCCGATCTGACAGCCGTCCGCGGCCGGGCCGACGAGGCCGCACACTCCTATGCCAAGCTGACGGCGGACCGGCAGGCCTTCATCGAGGATTTCCGCCGGGCGGCGATGGAGCAATTAGTGGAGCTGCGCGGCCAGCGTGACATGGCGGACGAGGAACTAAAGAAGATGGCACTGCGCCGCAACATGGTCGTGCTGACGGCTCCGGCCGATTCCGTCGTGCTCGACCTGGCGCAGCGCTCGGTCGGTTCGGTGGTGCGGGAGGCGGAGCCGGTGGTCACACTCGTGCCCATTAACGTGCCGCTGGAAGCGGAAGTCTCGATCAACACGCGCGATATCGGCCGGGTGGCCGTCGGCAAGGAAGCCCGTATCAAGCTCGACGCCTATCCGTTCCAGAAATACGGAACCGCGACAGGCGAGGTGAGGACCATCAGCCAGGACACCTTCCTAACCGGCCAACAGGAGCAGACCGCCACCTCCGGCCAGCCGGCCGCCCCCTTTTTCAAGGCGCGGATCCTGCTTGCCGATACCCGGCTGAATGCCACAGATGTGCCGGTGCGACTGCTTCCCGGCATGACTGTGACCACCGAAATCAAGGTCGGCAACCGCACGGTGATCTCCTATTTCCTTTATCCGCTGCTGCGTGGCCTCGACAACGCAATACGCGAACCTTAGGACGTGATGGATCAGTCTCCCCGGACTGGGATCTCGAGTAAGATTCAAGGCAGAAATTTCGCGTCTCAAAGCCGCGGCCTGTCGCGCCCGCATGTTCGTGAAGTCGGATCTGCCCGGCTTCCGGCGTTAACTTCGATCGATTGGGAATGAGTGTCGCAATGATTTACGACGTCTGCATTATAGGCGGCGGCATAGTTGGTCTTGCCACCGCCATGGCCGTTCTGGAAAAGCGGCCCGGTGCAAGTGTAGTTCTCCTTGAAAAAGAGCCCGGCTTGGCCGTCCACCAGACAGGGCACAACAGCGGCGTCATCCACGCGGGAATCTACTATGCGCCAGGCAGCTTGAAAGCGCGCCTTTGTCGGGAGGGGGCCGATGCCATCAAGGCGTTCTGCAGGGAGAAGAGTGTACCTTATGAACAATGCGGAAAACTGGTGGTTGCCACCAACGAGCTCGAACACCGCCGCCTGAAGGACCTGGCCGAACGGGCAAAGATCAACAACATCGATATCGAATGGCTCGATCGGAATACGCTGAAACAACGCGAGCCCATGGTCGAAGGCGTCGCGGCAATTTTCGTTCGGGCGACGGGTATCGTCGACTACAAGGCTGTGTGCGTCGCCATGGGCGCTCATCTGACCGCTCAGGGCGTGGAAATCGAATTGAATACGCAGGTTTCCGCGATCCGAGAAACCTCGGATCTCGTCGAGATTGCAGCGGGTGAGCGTCAATGGCGGGCCAGACAGCTGATCGCCTGCGCCGGTCTGCAGTCCGACCGCATCGCCAAACTTGCGGGCCTCAAGATCGATCATCAGATCATACCGTTCAGGGGCGAATATTTCCGCCTGCCGCCGTCGCGGAATGGACTGGTCAGGCACCTGATCTATCCGGTGCCCGATCCGTCGCTTCCATTCCTTGGCATTCATGTCACCAAGATGATCGACGGCAGCCTTACCGTCGGACCCAATGCGGTTCTGGGAATGGCGCGCGAGGGGTATCCGAAATTCAGCATAAACATCTGGGATCTCCGCGAGTGTCTCTCGTTTCCCGGCCTATGGCGACTTCTCTGGAAAAACGCAGGCGCCTCCGTGCGCGAGTTCAGGGACTCGCTGTGGCGGACAAACTATCTGGAAGCGTGCCGCAAATACTGCCCGTCGCTGACACTCGAAGACCTTCAGCCGATGGAAGCGGGCATCAGGGCCCAGGCCGTGATGCGGGACGGGCGTCTGGAGCATGATTTTCTGTTCCTAAAGACGGGTCGCATGCTGCACGTCTGCAATGCGCCGTCGCCGGCAGCCACGTCGTCGATCCCGATCGGCCGGGATATCGCCGACAGGTGCTTTTCCGCCGGCTGAAGAAACCGTGAGGGAAACCGGATGACGTTCAAGACAAGATTTCTCGACATCGGGATGAACGATGCCGGTCGCTCCGACCGCGGAGCCAGCAGGAGGACGAACTCGTTCCAGGTCAGGACTGGATAGGGGGATCTTGCATTAGCTTCGATGCGACCGGCGCCATGCCGCTTGTCCGGCTCCGGGTGGCAGCCTCTTTCGTTTCTTCATTCTGCCGCCGGCGAAAGGGGCTGGTCCGGTTCGATGAAGTCGTTCTGCCAAGCCTTATGTCCTCGCCAGACGTTTGTCAGTTCTGCTCGATTGCCCGAGCGGTCGGGCATCCCTGCCTGTTGTCCCGATTCAGTAGGCTGGTACCCACGCCAGTGACAACAACTATTCTCGCTTCCTTCCCTCGATGGCGTTCCCTACAATCTGCCTGTTCTCCCGCCCTGGAAATGAGGTTTTCATGAGCACGCTTACCCGCTTCTCCGTTCAGCCGCTCTCGACCATGACCCGCCGTCTTGCCGATGTCGCCTCCGCTCGTCGCGAACCCGATCTGGTCATCCAGGGCGCGCGCGTCTTGTCCACCTATTCGGAGCGCTTTCTCGAAGGACGGGAAGTCTGGATTTCGGGTGGCCGCATTGCTGCCGTGAAGCCGGCTGGTAGCTACAGCGGCGGGAGCGCTAAGCTCTACGACGCCAAGGGCGGCATCATCGCCCCCGGCCTGGTCGATCCGCATATCCATATCGAATCCTCGATGGTGACGGCCTGCGCCTATGCCGAAGCGGCCCTCCTCAACGGCACGACGACGATCTTCTGCGACAGCCACGAGATCGGAAACGTCATGGACGTCGACGGCGTCGAGGCCATGCTCGAGGATGCACGGCAGGCGCCGCTATCCATCTTCCTGACCGTGCCGAGCACCGTGCCGGCGACGACGCCGGATCTGGAAACAGCCGGCGGCGACCTGACGCCGGACAAGATCGCCGCCCTGTTCGACAAATGGCCAGAAGCAGTGGCTCTTGGTGAGAAAATGGATTTCGTCCCGGTCGCGATGGGCGACGAGCGCAGCCATGCGATCCTGGCTGCGGCACTCGAGCGCGGCAGGCCGGTGTCGGGTCATGTCTACGGGCGAGAGTTCGTTGCCGCCTATGCGGCATCCGGTGTCACCGACACGCATGAAGCCATCGACCGCGACATTGCCGACGACCTCCTGGAAGCCGGCCTGTGGATCTTCCTGCGCGGCGGCCCACCGACGACGCCTTGGCATTCGCTACCGCAGGCGATCAAGACGATCACCGAGCTCGGCGCTTCCCACAAGCGCGTCGCCGTCTGCACCGACGATCGTGATGCGGAAGACCTGCTCGCCTTCGGCCTCGACTGGGTGACGCGCGAAGCCGTGAAATACGGCATGAGGCCGGAACAGGCCTGGGCGATGGGTTCGCTGCACGGTGCGACGCGGTTCGGCATGGAAGGCGAAATCGGCGGTCTGGGTGGCGGACGGCGCGCCGACCTGGTGCTTCTCAGCGACGACCTTACGCCGGTCAGTACCTGGTATGGTGGCGAGCTCGTCGTCGACGGCAAGAAGATCACGCCGATCCTCGACGAAGCCCTGTCGAAACCATACCGCTATCCGGATACCGCCTACCACACGGTCAAGCTGCCAAAAAATCTCAAGCTGACACCGGACCTGCCGACGGAGACGGTCGTCGCTCATACGATCAAGACGGAGCTGCCTGGCATTACGCTGGGCCATGTCACCGTCACGCTGGAACCGGCCAATGACTGGCAGGCGCATTTCGACAGGCACGACCTCTGCTTCGTGACGGTGGTGGAGCGTCATGGCAAGTCTGCCGGCAATATCGCCCACGGACTGCTCAACGGCTTCGGGCTCAGACAAGGCGCGGTCGCATCCTCGGTCGGCCACGACAGCCACAACATTATCGTCGCCGGCACCAATGCAGCGGACATGCAGGTGGCGCTCGACGCGATCGAAGAAAAGCAGGGTGGCGTCTGTGTCGTGATGGACGGCAAGGTGACGGCCATGGTGCCACTGCCGATCGCCGGGCTTTTGTCCGACAAGCGCGTGCACCAGGTCGCGGACGAGGTAAAGGCCTTGAAGCTCGAATGGGAAAAGGCGGGCTGCACCATCGCCTATATGGGCTTCAACCTCATCCCGCTGTCGGTCATCCCGGAAATCCGGATAACCGACAAGGGTCTGGTGCTGGTGCCGGAAATGGTGATCTCGCCGCTCTTCGAAAAGACCTGAACGCCGGCAATCCAATGGCAAAAGAGGTGCGGATCCTTCGCTGCGACGGGGCAAGAAAACCTAACTCTTCGCTAGCAAACCGCCATCAGTAACGTTACGTATCGAGCGCACGTTGTTTGGCAGAGATCAGCTCCTTGAAGTGCGCAGCAATCCTACCTTCGCGGCTAGCGTCCTCCGCTTCCCAACCGAACTTCCACGCGTCGTGACGCGCAAGCCAATCCCCGAGGGCACTGGTATCACCAGTAGGCATCCTATGGGCGGCGAGGTATGGGTTTTCGTGAGCCTTCAGGCCGAGCACCCGCGCCCTTGAGCCTGCTTCCTGTAAATCGATCAGCTCTTCAATCGTCATACGCGATCCCCCACGATGTTCGGCGAGGGTAACATCGCAGTCCGCGCATGCAAGAGAATGCTAATTAATGAGTTAATTTGGGACAGTTGCCAGCTCGCGGCTGCGCCAGCATGTGGGCATCCGTGTAGGCAATGCCCATGCTGAAAATGCCATGTCGGTCGATCATTGTCATGACTTCGTCGTGGCGACGATTGCTCCGCGCTGAGCGGCAAGGAAATCCGCCGGAGCGGATCAAGCGACACGAGCGCGTCCTGAAGAACAAAGCCGATCTTTTCGCCACGCAGGCGTCGCCAGTCCTTTTCGCCAAAATTGCCGCTACAGCCCTCCGACAACCTTTTATGGGACGCAAACTCAGCATGGGGAGTGGTCGTTCCAGTGGGCCACCGGCAGCAGCCAGAATGAGGTGTCCTGCTGGACGAATGTCAGGGGCCACATCAGCATATTAAACAGAATGGCACCCGGGACGACGAGCGGCGTCGGTCCGTATCGGCCAAACAAGCTGCCAACCGCGGGAGTGCATAAGACCCATGATCAGCCTCCCGGGGGAAGGAGCCGACCGCTTTGCAGCGCGGTGGAACCCAGACGGGCATGGCGGGAGGGGGCCAACAGGTCGATGATCGATCAAGCATGCCCATAGATAAAAGACCATGTCCTCCAGTTGACGCGAAACGCTTTTTGACGATACGGCAAGGCGATAGCGTGAACGGCGGATGGTCGGTCCGTGGAGCGGAGCTGCGGAGCATGGGTTTGAAACGGGCGGTGGATTTTTTACTGGCTTTGATTGCGTCGGTGATCCTGCTCCTTCCAATCCTCATCGTCGCTCTGTGTGTTCGCCTCACCTCGCCGGGTCCAATCCTCTATTGGTCAAAACGTGTCGGCCGTTTCAATCAGATCTTTCTGATGCCAAAGTTTCGCAGCATGCGCGTCGACACGCCGACGGTTGCCACGCATCTGCTTGAAAACCCGGATCGGTTTCTGACGCCCATCGGCTCCTTTCTGCGCAAATCCAGCCTCGATGAACTGCCGCAGCTCTGGTGCATTCTCGAGGGGAAAATGAGTTTCGTCGGCCCGCGGCCGGCACTCTACAATCAATACGACCTAATAGAATTGCGGACGGCCCATGGCGTCGACAAGCTCTTGCCCGGATTGACGGGATGGGCGCAGATCAACGGACGCGACGAATTGCCGATTCCGGAGAAGGTTAAATTCGATATCGAATATCTCGAACGTCGCTCGCTCGGCCTCGACATAAGCATCCTGTTTATGACGGCCGAGAAGGTAATCCGCCGCAAGGGAATAAGGCATTAAGCTACCTACTTCTGATAGATAAGCAGTGCGGAAGACCTTGGTTTCCGATTATTTCAGTTGCGCTCGTTGCAGAAAATGACAAGAAGGTGGTGTCGATCGATCTGCGAAACGCTGGTAAGCAATGCCTGAAAATACCCCCGCTGAGACATCGCGCTCAGGATGGTTCTTAAAGCCGATGCAAGCGCTCGTCGCCCCTCTGTTGGCGATGCCGCGGGTTGCCAAACGTGCTCTGGCTTTGCTGGTGGATTCCAGCTTTTGCGTTCTAACCATCTGGCTGGCCTATTGCTTCCGCCTCAACGAATGGACGGTACTAACCGGCATCCAGTGGTTGCCGGTCTTCGTTTCCTTGTGCATGGCACTTCCCATTTTCATCGTCATGGGCATGTATCGGGCGATCTTTCGTTATGCCAATATGGCTGCTTTCATTACTGTTCTGAAGGCGATTGCGATCTACGGCTTTGCCTTCATGACGATCTTTACCGCCCTCAGTGTGCCGGGCGTTCCGAGAACCGTCGGCATCCTCCAGCCCTTCCTGCTGTTGATTGCGATCGGGCTGTCGAGGCTGGGTATCCGCTACTGGCTCGGGGATGCCTACCAGCGCATCCTCCACAAGAATATGCTCGCCAAGGTGTTGATCTATGGGGCGGGGAAGGCCGGGCGGCAACTGGCGGCTGCCTTGATGAACAGCGCCGAACTCAATGTCGTCGGCTATCTGGATGATGATCCGCGTCTCAAGGGCGGCGTCATGGGTGGTTTGCCGATCTATGACCCCTCGGATCTTCCGGTGCTTGCCGAAGCTCTTGGCGTCCACAATGTACTTCTTGCTCTTCCATCCGCATCGCGACAGCGTCGCAACGAAATCCTGGAGCACATCCGCAAAGCCAGGGTCAATGTTCGTACATTGCCCGATCTCACGGCCCTGGCTCAGGGACGCATCGCCGTCTCCGACATCCGTGAGCTGGAGATCGAAGATCTGCTGGGGAGAGAAGCGGTCGCGCCACGGCAGGAGTTGCTCGACAAGGCGATGCGTAAAAAGGTGGTTATGGTCACGGGTGCTGGTGGCTCGATCGGCGGCGAGTTGTGCCGCCAGATTCTACGCAACGAGCCTTCCACCCTGATCCTCCTCGATCAGAACGAGTTTGCGCTTTATAATATCCATGCCGAATTGCAGAAGCTGGCCGAGCTGTACAGACAAGAAGATCTGCAGATCGTCCCAATTCTTTGTTCCGTTCGCGACCAGGATCGCATGGAACATATCATGCAGAGCTGGCGACCTCACACGCTCTATCATGCAGCCGCTTACAAGCATGTGCCCCTTGTCGAACATAATGCCGTGGAAGGCATCAAGAACAATGTCATGGGTACGCTGGTCACGGCGCGCGCGGCCAATAAATGCGGCGTTTCGAATTTCGTACTGATCAGTACAGACAAGGCCGTGCGTCCCACGAACGTGATGGGGGCCAGCAAGAGACTGGCGGAGATGGTTCTGCAGGCGCTAGCAGCGGAGTCTACAACCGACAGAATGCGAACCAATTTTTCCATGGTCCGCTTTGGGAATGTACTCGGTTCGTCCGGATCCGTCGTGCCGCTTTTCAGGCAGCAGATCAAGGAAGGCGGCCCCGTTACGCTGACACATCCTGAGATAACCCGCTACTTCATGACCATTTCGGAAGCCTCGCAACTCGTCATCCAGGCTGGCGCGATGGCCGAGGGCGGAGATGTTTTCCTGCTCGACATGGGAGAACCCGTGCGCATCGCCGATCTCGCCCGCAAGATGGTAGAGCTTTCCGGGCTGACCCTCCGCGACGATGACAATCCTGAAGGGGATATCGAGCTTTCCGTTACCGGCCTCAGGCCCGGCGAGAAGCTCTACGAAGAACTTTTGATCGGCGACAACCCTGAAACAACCGAACATCCTCGCATTATGAAGGCGCGCGAGGATTTCCTCTTCTGGCCGGAGCTTTCGAAAAAGCTCAACTCGCTCAATGCGGTATTGGATCGGAACGATATGGTCGCGGCACGCGCGATGTTGGCGGAGCTCGTCTCCGGCTATTCCTCAACCGGTGAAGTCTCGGATCTGGCCTTCACCGGCGCCGAAACCAATACGGCGGCCTGAGACGTCAAGTGCCAGCAGACGTTACCTCCGAACGACAGGCGCAAACCGTGTGCTGCCGCGGTCCACACAAATAAGGGCGACCAAATAGGCGAAGATCGGATCCAGAGCCTTCTGATTGAACATGATGCCAAAGCTGCCGGTTATGACGTAGCTGCTGACGAGCAGAAGAGCGAGCGCAATGGCGAGATCCCGGCCCGGTCCGGGTTCTTTTCTCCACGCGCCTATCACGGGCGTCAGGAGCATCAGCGAAAGCGCCGCAATGCCGAAAACGCCGGCGTCGATTCCCGCAGTCAGAAAACCGTTGTGGACATGCGAGAAGGGCAGCTGTGGCCTTATACTATCGGGCAGCTCTGCCAAAACCGAAGTCATCCGGTTTTGCGGGCCATAACCAGTCAAGGGGTCCTTGCGGATTGCTGATAGTGCACCTTTGTACAAAGCGAACCGCGCACTGAGCGACGTGATCTCGCCGTCACTGCGTTCGAGCGTTGTCAGATCTCCTTGGAGCGCTTCAATGCGATCGAGGATCTGGCCGCTACCCAGAGTGATAAGTCCCGCTAACAGCAAGGAGCCGGTAATGGCGAGGCTGCGCAAACTCAAATGGAAGCTGTGTTTGCGAAAATACCAGAAAAAAATGACGATATGGACGGGAATGACCAGCCAGGCCGAGCGCGTTCCGGAAAGCAGAACGCAGCCTAGACCGGCGGCATATCCCAATATCGCAATTCTTTGCTCCACGCTTCTCGGAGATTGAACGTTGAGAAGCGCAATGCCGCCGAAAAGAACGCCTATGATCCCCAGCAGTGCAGCGTTCGAAGTTCCAGCTTCTGCCCTGGACATCAGAAACATGATCTGCAGGAGACTGAAGACAAAGGTGACGATCATGCCGATGCCTGCGCCGAGGATAAAGAGCGGCAAGAGACGGCCATCGGGAGATTGGCGCATCCGCGGCAATATCAGCCAGACCGAAAAGAAAGGCAGGAGCCGGAATATCCAGTCCAGTTCTTCGGAGTAAGGCGGATTGATGAATATGCTGGCGATCATCACCAGCGGGTAGATCGACATGCTAATGGCAACCAGCCGGTCGGATCGCGACAGGTTCAAGGCCAGGCGGCCCGTGACCAGACCGTAGAGGCCCCACACCATCGACGCGAGGAGGATGAAGGAGTTAAAGTTCGGCGAAAGTCCTGGAAGGATTGCAAAGGCAAAGACCGCAATGCGGTTGTTTCGGTCGAGCGCGCCTCCCGCCCCATTTCCGGGATCGAGAACCGCCATCTTGAGTTGTTTAAAATAATTCACTATGCCGGCCCTGACCGTGTCGATACTGCCTCGCTAAGGATCGTGAAGACGGCTGTCAAGTCGCGATGAGGGCGCAATCCATGGCTTTATTCAACGTGGTATTCAGGCAACAGGCCGTTCTGGACAGACATTGTTCTATTCGATGATCGCGGCAAACGGATACGGCGGGAAAGCCGGCTTCAACGGAAAACACGTTTGAGGTGCGGCTTGATTTGAGGGTTTGATCGTGATCATCCGACGAGCGTACCGCGGGAAGAGAAGGCGGCAACATCGGGATCAGGAGAGCCAATCGAAGAACCGATGCTGCGTTTCGTTGACGTGAAGTGTCTGCCGCTATCGCCAATACACCCTTGTGGAGCTTTCCGCCGATGATCGACCGAGGAGATAGCCGAGCCCAAATGCCAGAATGCCGGTGGTGAGCAACAGTGCGCTTGCTGTGTACGGGTGCTCTCTAGCGCCGGAGGCGACGGCATAGGCCTCGCGCTTCATCTCTTTGGCTGCCGACTTCGCGCCTTGGTCAATCCCTCCGGCTGCTCGGTGGGCGTTCCGGTGAATCCAGCGTTCAAGTTCTGTTTGTCGACCATTTCGGGGACCTTTCTGAGATTGGCGCGAGGCGGAAAGTTCAATCCTGCTCGCGTGTGCCGGGGGAGGCTTCGCGTTGATCCGCGTCTTCGAGATCCGTCTTGACGAGGAATGCATCGGTATGTTCGCGCGAGGCCTCTCGCAGGGCTGCGAGATTTGGAGGATTGTCGGCCTCGCCCTGCTGGGCGTCGAGTTCATGTTCGGCCAGGGTCCAGTGATGCCGGTGCTTGCCTTCCGGCCTCCCCTCCTTCTCCCACAGGGAATATGCCCTTCTTCGGATCTCCTCCTCGCGGGTGGCTGGCGGCAACCCGCCGCTCTTCCTGTCGATTTGGTTTGCGGCTCGCCGAGCCATCTTCTGTCCGCGTGCGTCCGCAGCGGGTGGAGCTTTCGGCCGCCCGTCGTCGGTCGTGCTTTCGATTACCTTGCGTCGTGCTGGGTTTTTCATGACCATCTCCTTGGGGATTTCAACCAACTCGACGGATCTAAGTTCCAAACAAAGAGTGTCACGGCGCAAAGATGGGGCTTCTGATTTCGCAAGGCTCATGCCGTTCACCAGCGCTTTTGAAGCGCAATCATTGCTCGATCCCCAAGCCCAGACTGAAATGCTCAATTCGCGAAGCGCTGAATCACGAGATGCGGTGCCATACCGCACTCATCCGCAGCACGTCTTGGCAAGGCCATTTAACTGATATACTAGTATGCCAACAAGCACCGACGCCCGGTATCGTTATGTCGCAAGAATCAGAAACCGAAGTCTTGGTAGTCCCGACTTCGCAGGAGGTTGGCGGCAGGCTGCGCCGCGTCACCACGGCCGGCGCCATCTACGATCGTCTCTATGCCGACATCGTGTCGCTACGGATGCCGCCTGGCATGCTGCTGCAGGAAAAGCGGATTGCCGATGATTTCGGCGTCAGCCGCACACCGGTGCGTGAGGCGCTGCTCAGGCTTTCCGAAGGTGGACTGGTCGATATCTATCCGCAATCGGGCACGGTCGTGTCGCGGGTGCCGGTCTCGGCGATCCCCGAGGCGGTCGTTGTGCGCAAGGCGCTCGAAGGCACGACCGTCGAGACTGCGGCCCTGACCGCGACTACCGCAGACATCGCCCGTCTCGATACCATCATCGCCCGGCAGCGGTCGCACGCCGCGACCAACAATGCCTCGAGCTTCCATGAGGAGGATGAGGCCTTCCACGAGGCGATCGCGCAGATATCAGGTTATCCCGGCATCTGGGCAATCCTGAAAACGGTCAAGGTGCAGATCGATAGGGCACGGCGGCTGACGCTGCCGGTGCTTGGGCGCATGGACAACGTGGTGCACGAACACATCATTATCCGCGATGCGCTCGCCGCTCACGATGCGGCGGCGGCACGCAGCACAATGATCCATCACTTAAGCGCCGTCATTCCCGATGTCGACGAACTGCGCGCGCGTTACCCCGATTATTTTTGCTGACGGCAGGCCAACACGAAACGAAGACCAGGGAAGGAAGAAGGATGCGACAAGGTTGGAGATGGTTCGGACCGGAAGCGCCGGTGACGTTGGATGACGTCCGTCAGACGGGCGCCACCAATATCGTCTCTTCGCTGCATCAGGTGCCGATCGGCCGGGCCTGGACGGAGAAGGAAGTGCGCGAACGCCAGTCTCTGATCGAGACGACGCCGGGCGACCGCTCGCCACTCGTCTGGTCGGTCGTTGAGAGCATCCCGATCCCCGACGCGGTCAAGCGCAAGGGCGGGGAGGCGAAGGCCGAAATCGAGGCGTGGGTCGCCAGCCTCGAAGCGGTCGCCGCCTGCGGCATTCCGATCGTCTGCTATAATTTCATGCCGGTGGTGGACTGGACCCGCACCGAACTCGATTTCGTGACACCGACGGGCGCCACCGCCATGCGTTTCGATCACGAGCGCTTCGCAGCCTTCGATCTCTTCATTCTGGAACGGCCAGATGCGGCGCAGCACTATTCCGCGGAAGACCGGGAAAGGGCGCGTATCGTCTTCGAGGCGATGACGGACGACGAGGTCGCCGACATCACCCGCATCATCACCTCGGCTCTACCGGGGTCGACCACCGAACCTCTGACCATACCGGCCTTCCGGGAAAAGCTGGTCGCTTATAGCGGTATCGATGCCGCAAGATTGCGTCGGCACCTGATCGAATTCCTGGAGGCGGTGACGCCGGCTGCTGAAGCGCGCGGCGTCAAGCTGACGCTGCATCCCGATGATCCGCCGCGCTCGCTGTTCGGCCTGCCGCGCATCGCCTCGACGGCCGATGATTATGCCGCGCTCTTCGATGCGGTGCCATCGGCGGCAAACGGCATGTGTTATTGCACCGGCAGTCTCGGCGTGCGCGCCGAGAACGACCTGCCGGCGATCGCACGGCGCTTCGCCTCGCGCATCCACTTTGCCCATCTGCGCGCCACGACACGCGAGGGCGACGGCCGAACGTTCCATGAAAGCGCGCATCTGGAAGGCGACGTCGACATGGTCGCGGTGCTTCGGGAACTGGTCGCGGAAGACCGCCACCGCGGCACACAAGACACCATCGTCTTCCGCTCGGATCATGGCCACCGCATGCTTGACGATCTCGACAAGGTCGTCACCCCAGGCTACCCCGCCATCGGCCGCATGCGCGGCCTCGCCGAACTGCGTGGTATCCTGCATGCTCTGGGCGCGCCGCCGACCTGAGGGTGTCCTCGAACGGCATCGACTGACCTTGGCGAATTGGGCTGCTGCGGAGCAAGCTTCTTCCCGCGCCCGCACCGGCTCGCTCGTAAGAAAAAATCATCGCGCTCTGAAGCCCGAGCGATGCTTCAGAGCGCGCAACCCTTCAAGAAAAGATCGGCGCACATCTTCGCCCGCGCCTGTATTGCTTCGATCGTCGGCGGTGGCTCCTGACGCAGGATCGCCGCGCGCTGCGGCTCCATGGCCATCATGCCGCGCAGCATGCCGCAGGCTAAATGCGGATCGTCGAGCGCAATGAGGCCGCGGTCGACCTGCCGGCGCAGCCAGTCCTCCATCAGCGCATTGGTGCGTAGGATCGCCTGTTCGTAGAAGGACGTGGCGATTTCAGGGAAGCGGTCCGACTCGCCGATGACGAGGCGCATGATGGTGACCGTATCTTCAGAGAGCGACAGTCTGCCGTAAGCCATCAGCATACGTTCCAGCCCATCTCTCAGATCGGCATTGGCGAGCATCGGGGGATCGAGCGCAAGCAGGAAACCGACGATACGCTCTGAGATCATGCTGGCAAAGAGATCGGCCTTGGTCGGAAACAGCCGGTAGAGGGTCTTTGTGGAAACACCGGCATCCTGGGCGATCGTGGCGATGCTTGCCGCCGCGTAACCATTCTCGTGAAACTGGGTATTTGCCGCCTTGATGATCAGGCCCCTGGTGTCGTCGTCACATCGCAACTGCGGCCTTCCGCGCGGCCTTCTCTCAATTTGTTGATTTTGGACCATAATGATTTTCCAAATTCCTATTGACATCCATTTTATAGTGCATATTTTGGAAAATATCAAGTTTCCTAAATAGGATTTCACTTGAATTCAGAGGCCGCAGCCCAAGAGACGGCGACCCGTCATCCGGAGAAAGACAATGACTACCAAGAAGCTGCGTGCCTTGAACAACAATAACGCCGTCGAAACTGTTGCCGAAGCCGCTCCCGCGAGCCTGGACGCCGGCAAGCCACCGCTCATCGCTGAGGCCGCTGCCCCCGTTGCCGAGGAAAAGCCCGCCCGCAAGCGTGGCGGCCGCTCCTTGCTTCTCGGCGCCACCGCCCTCGTGCTGATCGCCGCCGGCGCCTATTACGGCCATGATTACTGGACAGTCGGGCGTTTCCATATCTCGACCGACGACGCCTATGTGAAAGCCGACAGCAGCACCATCGCCCCCAAGGTTTCGGGCTATCTCGCCGAGGTCCTCGTCATGGACAACGAGACCGTCAAGGCCGGCCAGCCGCTCGCCCGCATCGATGACCGCGACTTCAAGGCAGCCCTTGATCAGGCAAAGGCCGATGTCGCAGCCGGGGAAGCCACCGTCAACGCCAAGCAGGCTTCGCTCGATATCCAGCAGTCCACGATTGCCGCCGCCCGCGCGACCGTCGACGTCGACCGCGCCAACGAGACCTTTGCCGAGCAGAACAACAAGCGCTATTCGAACCTTGCCACCAGCGGTTACGCCCCGGTCCAGACGGCGCAGCAGGCCGCCTCGCAGATCGCTGCCGCCCAGGCCTCGATCGTCCGCGACACCGCCTCGCTCGATGCCGCCGTCAAGCAGGTCGATCTTCTCAACGCCGAACTGGCCCAGGCAAAGGCGGCTCTTGCGCGCAGCCAGGCCGTCCAGCACCAGGCCGAGCTCAACCTCTCCTATGCGACGATCACAGCGCCCGTCGACGGCACCGTCGGCAACCGGACGCTGCGCATCGGCCAATATGTCCAGGCCGGCACCCAGCTGATGTCGGTCGTGCCGACGACGGCTGCCTATGTCATCGCCAACTACAAGGAAACCCAGCTCACCGACGTGAAGGCCGGCCAGCCAGTCGATATTGAGGTCGATATGTTCCCGGGGCGCACCTATCACGGCCATGTCGACAGCCTCGCTCCGGCAAGCGGCCAGGAATTCGCGCTGCTGCCGCCCGATAACGCCACCGGCAACTTCACCAAGGTCGTCCAACGCATTCCGGTCAGGATCGTGCTCGATGGCGACGCCGCCGCCAACGGCGACCTGCGACCCGGCATGTCCGTCCAGCCGAGCATCGACACCAAGAACGACCGCAGCTAGGCCGGGGGACGAGGAGTTTGTGTCATGTCCACCATCGCAGCAACATCAATCGCCGCTCCGCAGCCGAAAACCGGCGCCAGCACCAGGGAATGGATCGCCGTTCTCGCCGGCATGATCGGCGCCTTCATGGCGATCCTCAACATCCAGATCACCAATGCCTCGCTGCTCGACATCGAGGGCGGCATCGGAACGGGTGTCGACAACGGCGCCTGGATCTCCACCTCATACCTCATCGGCGAGATCGTCGTCATTCCGCTGACGGCCTATTTCAGCAACGTCTTCTCGTTCCGGCGCTTTATCCTCGTCAACTCCGTCCTCTTTCCACTGTTTTCGATCGCCTGTGCCTTCGCCCATGATCTCGGCACGATGATCGTGCTGCGCGGCCTGCAGGGTTTTGCCGGCGGCGTGCTGATCCCCATGGCCTTCACAATGGTGTTGACCAAACTGCCGAAATCGCAGCAGCCGCTCGGCCTGGCGATCTTCGCGCTCTCGGTCACCTTCGCACCGGCGATCGGCCCGACCATCGGCGGTTACCTCACCGAAAACTATGGCTGGCAGACCATCTTCTTCATCAACGCCATCCCGAGCGCCATCATGGCGGTCGCCCTTGCCCTGACGCTCGACAAGCAGCCGATGCAGCTTGGCCTACTCAGGGAGGGCGACTGGGCTGGCATCTTCACCATGGCGATCGGTCTTTCGGCGCTGCAGACGGTGCTTGAAGAGGGCAACAAGGAAGACTGGTTCTCCTCGCCCTTCATCGTCAAGCTCAGCATCGTCGCCTTCGTCTTCCTCGTCGCCTTCATCTGGATCGAGCTGACGGTGGAGAAGCCCCTGGTCAAGCTGCGGCTGCTCAAGCAGCGCAATTTCGGCATCGGCGTTGCCGTCAACGTGCTGGTCGGTGTGGCTCTCTTCGGCACCGTCTATATCCTGCCGCAATATCTCGGCCAGGTGCAGCGTTATAATGCCGAGCAGATCGGCAATGTCCTGGCCTGGACCGGCCTGCCGCAGCTGCTTTTGATCCCACTCGTGCCGATGATGATGAAGCGCTTCGATGCGCGTTACATCGGCTTCCTCGGCATCTCGATCTTTGCGATCAGCTGCTTCATGAACATCACGCTTTCGGCCGATACCGCCGGCGACCAGTTCTGGATTCCGAATATCGTCCGCGCCATCGGCCAGGCCCTGGTGCTGACGCCGATCACCGCCATCACCACTGCCGGCATCGCTCCATCAGATGCGGCCGCCGCCTCGGGCCTGACCAACATGCTGCGCAATCTCGGTGGCGCCGTCGGCACGGCGACACTCGGCACGGTGCTGACCAAACGTGAGCAGTTCCACTCTAATATCATCGGCCAGTCGGTGACGCTCGGCCGCGACGAAGTCCGCAACCGTCTCGACCAGATGACTGGCTACTTCCTACAGCATGGTGTTTCCGATCATGCCGTCGCAGCCCAGAAAGCCATCGTGGCGCTTGGCCAGATTGTCAGGCGCCAGGCCCTCATCCTGGGTTTTGCCGATACCTTCGCCGTCATCGGCGTTGTTCTTGCCATTGCAGCCGTTGCCCTGCTGCTCACCCAGAAACCGCGGGCCGGCGGTGGCGCCGGCGCTCACTGAACAAAATACCGGCGCTCGCCGGGCTTCCCGGCGAGCGCTTTCTATTGCGGGATTTCGACCGTAAAGGCGAAGCGGGCGACAGCACCCGGTTCCAGGATCGTGGTCGAAGGCCTCTTCGACAGCTCGCTCGAACCTCCCGCTTCCGCGGCCGTTCCATGCCAGGGCTCGACACAGAGGAAGGGCGCCCCCGGCTTGGTCCACAGCGCAAGATTGGGCAGGTTTTCGAAATGGAAATGCATGGCCGGCCTGCCTTCTGCGCCATAGCGCAGCCCTTCGCCCGCACCGCTCGGGAAAATCATCGCATCCTGCTCGAACATGGCATGATCGAGCACCAGCCGGCCGGCATCGAACGGCGAGGGCAAGGCCGCAGGGTTGATGAGGCCGCCTCCCAGCCGCACAAGCGCCGGCTCGCCTTCATTGTCGAGCGTTACGATATGGTCGCGGCCGGAAGCGCCGGGCAATGGCCAGGCGAAGGCCGAATGGAAGCCGAGACCGAAGGGCATCGGCTTCTGGTCGCGATTGCTGACCTCCGCCGTGACAGTCAACGCCCGGCCCTCGACCGCATGCACCACGGCCAGCTGAAACTCGAAGGGATAGACCGCCCGAGTCGCCTCCGAGGCGGTCAGTTCGAACCGGCACATCGTCTCGGTGGATGCCGCAAGCGCGAATTCGCTGCGGCGGGCAAAACCATGCTGGGCCATCGGATAGACCGTGCCGTCGATCGTGATCTTGTCGTCAGGTGCCTTGCCGACGATCGGAAACAGGATCGGCGAACGCCCGGTCCAGAAGGCCGCGTCGCCCGTCCACAACCATGAGCGCCCATCGCTTGACGTGAGCGCCTGCATCTCGGCGCCGAGGGTGGAGACATCGACGGTGAGATCCTGATTGCCGATCCGGATGGAGGTTGGCATCGCGTTTCCCTTTCGCATTGGTTGGGCACCAAGCGATACCTTTCCGCACCGGGGATTTCCACCCAATAGAGAGAGGCAGGACGGCAGCCACGGCGACAATAGCAGAGCCGTCGCAGTGCGCTACTTCCGCACCGCGCCCAATCTGGCGATCACTTCGTTCGGAATGCCGTAGCGCTGGATGGCGTCGCGGTTGTTCCGCAACCCGCAGATCTCACGCTGGATGAAGAACGCCCAGACGGCGTCGGAGGCTTCATTGAGAAGCCTCTCGCGTTCCTCAGTGTTCTGGCCGTCGGGAGCCCAGGCCTTCAGGGCGGCAAGTGCCGCCTCCGCTTTCAGTCCGTGACGTCCAAGCGAATCCGCGCGTTCCGACATCAGCTCGTATTCGAGGACGTTGAAGCCGTTTTTATTCTGCTCGGATGGTCTGAAGGACTGCGGCGGACGAACGCTCATTGGCACAGGTCTCCGTTGGCGTGAGCCGCGATAATATCCAATCCGGTTCCAAATTAAAGAAGGCGAGCATGTTCGCCCGAAAACCGCTCACAGCTTTCGGCATCATACTCTTGAGATCAAGACGGTCGGAAACAGGGCTATCCTGCGATTTCCCCGCATGGCATAAGCGCGCCAAAATCTCCTTCTCCAGGCTCCCGCGCAAATCATGATCCGTATTGAAAATATCAGCAAGCAGCTCAGTCACCGCATCCTCTTCATCGAGGCGTCCGCGGCTCTTAACAGGGGCGAGAAGATCGGCCTCGTCGGCCCGAACGGCGCCGGTAAGACGACCGTCTTCCGGATGATCAACGGCGAGGAGCAGCCCGACGAGGGGCAGGTCTCCGTCGAAAGGGGCGTCACCATCGGCTATTTCAATCAGGATGTCGGCGAGATGGCGGGCCACAGCGCCGTCGCCGAGGTGATGAACGGTGCCGGCCCGGTCAGCATCGTTGCCGGCGAATTGCGCGATCTCGAGGCCGCCATGGCCGATCCCGAGCAAGCCGATAACATGGAAGAGATCATCGAGCGTTACGGAGAGGTGCAGGCGCGCTACGAGGAGTTGGACGGTTACGCGCTCGAGGGCCGCGCACGCGAAGTGCTCGCGGGGCTCAGCTTCAGCCAGGAGATGATGGACGGCGATGTTGGCGCGTTGTCGGGCGGTTGGAAGATGCGCGTGGCGCTTGCTCGCATTCTCCTCATGCGCCCCGATGTCATGCTGCTCGACGAGCCGAGCAACCATCTGGATCTCGAAAGCTTGATCTGGCTAGAGGAATTCCTGAAAGGTTACGAGGGCGCGCTGCTGATGACCTCGCATGATCGCGAGTTCATGAACCGCATCGTCACCAAGATCATCGAGATCGATGCGGGCACGCTGACGGCCTATTCCGGCGACTACGAATTCTACGAGCAGCAGCGGGCGCAGAACGAGAAGCAGCAACAGGCCCAGTTCGAGCGCCAGCAGGCCATGCTTGCCAAGGAAATCAAGTTCATCGAGCGGTTCAAGGCGCGCGCCTCGCATGCCTCGCAGGTGCAGAGCCGGGTGAAGAAGCTGGAGAAGATCGACCGGGTGGAACCGCCCAAGCGCCGCCAGATCGTTTCCTTCGAGTTCCAGCCGGCGCCGCGCTCCGGCGAGGACGTGGTCAACCTGAAGAACGTTCATAAGAAATACGGCAGCCGCAGCATCTACGAGGGACTCGACTTCGTCGTGCGCCGCCGGGAGCGCTGGTGCATCATGGGCATCAACGGTGCCGGCAAGTCGACGCTGCTGAAGCTGGTGACCGGCTCCACCGCGCCTGATCAGGGCAGCGTCGCCCTCGGCGCCAGCGTCAAGATGGGCTATTTCGCCCAGCACGCCATGGATATATTGGATGGCGAGCGCACTGTCTTCCAGATGCTGGAAGACCAGTTCCCGCAGGCAGGGCAGGGGCCGTTGCGCGCGCTGGCCGGCTGCTTCGGTTTCTCCGGCGACGATGTCGAGAAGCGGTGCCGGGTACTATCAGGCGGCGAGAAGGCCCGGTTGGTCATGGCGATCATGCTGTTCGACCCGCCGAACCTGCTCGTGCTCGACGAGCCGACGAACCATCTCGACCTCGACACCAAGGAAATGCTGATCAAGGCACTGTCGCAATATGAGGGCACCATGCTGTTTGTTTCGCACGATCGGCATTTTCTCGCCGCACTCTCCAACCGGGTGCTGGAACTGACGCCCGAGGGCGTCCACCAATATGGCGGCGGCTACACCGAATATGTGGCGCGCACCGGCCAGGAGGCGCCCGGCCTGCGAAGCTGACGGATTTTTTCGCGGGGCATGTCGAAATTGCCAGGCTCGAGGCGACCAGCAGACAGCCGGCCAGCGATATCGGCTGAGCGGTCGAAGCAACGGAGGAAGATATGTCCATGCTGTTAGACAGGATCGAGGTCGTCACCCTGTTCGTCGATGATATCGACGAGGCCAAAGCGTTCTACCAGAAGGTCTTTGCACCCGAGATCGTCTATGAGGATGCAGTATCCTCGGTGCTGAAATTCTCTGGGACGATGATCAACCTGCTGAAAGTGACGGAAGCGCCTCAACTGGTCGAGCCGTCGGCGGTGGCAGCACCGGGTTCCGGCGCGCGCGTCCTGCTGACGATCAAGGTCGATGCCGTCGATGCGGTTTGCGCGGAACTGCGCAAGCTCGGGGTCACGCTGCTCAATGGTCCGATCGATCGTCCATGGGGCCGCCGTACCGCGGCCTTTGCGGATCCGTCGGGCCATGTCTGGGAGGTTGCGCAGGAATTGCGCTAAATTGGTGTCGCCGAGTTCTGAGGTCGCCTTCAGATTTTGCGACCGTGACGCGCCTCGGTAATGCCAGTTCGTCCACGCGAAGAGCGGATTCCACGGCTATCGCCACGATGATGACCAAATTCCGTGGTGTTCGAAGGCCTCTTCATGCAATCGGGGACGGGCACAACGGCATGGACTGGATCAATCGCTATATCGATCAGCCGCTACTGCACGGCGCGGCGGGTTTGCTGCGGAGTTGGCATCTCCGCACGCGGCAACCGCCGGAACTGTTGGAGCCGACATGGAATCTCGTCGTGCTCTCCTTTCTGCTGATCGCGAGCGGGCAGGTCATGGCCGGCGAGACTTTCACGCTCAGCGTTGCCGCGCTGATCATGCTGGCGCTGCCGTCCGCGCGAAAACTGCTTTCGGCTGTGAAGGCAGGGGGAGGCGGTTACGGCGCTCGGGAATATAAATCGCTGAGAGCGCGGGCCATCGCCAAACGTGAGGCGGAGTGGTCGGTGCGGATCATCGTGTTGTTCGCATCCGCCTGCCTTCCGTTCATCGCCCGCATCGACGATCCGGTGGGAGCCTGTTTCATGCTCGGAGCCAGCATCTGGTTCGTGCTGACCGGGCCGCTCAAGGCCTATCTCGATGCGGCCGAACCTCCCGAGCCGAATGAAGGCGACCGGAGGTACAGCGGCGTTTTTCATTTCGGCTGAACAAGCCGATGCGCCGACCGTGACACGGACGGGAACCAAATGGGGCGGCCTCCGTTATCTCCGCAGCAACGTAAAAGGAGATTGCGATGCTTTACTACGCTCTGGTGTTTCTCGTTGTTGCCTTGATTGCCGGCGTCCTCGGATTTGGCGGCATCGCAGGTGCTTCAGCTTCCATTGCCCAGGTTCTGTTCTTCATTTTCCTGGTTCTGTTCGTCGTGTCGCTCGTCATGAGACTAATGCGAAAAGTATAGTGCGGACAGATCGAGTATAAAAACCCGGCGAACACATCGCCGGGTTTTTCTTTATTGCCACACTCGGTTTGACTTCTACGTCACTGAAGGTTTCCATCCCGGTCGTGGTCGGCTGTCGCGAAATCCGCCATCACCCGCTGCATGAATTCGCTTCGGCTGATGCGGCCGTTGTGGTTCGCGTCGGTCAAAGTGAATTGCTCGACCGTCAGGATCTGCACCGTCTCGTCGGACTGCAGGCTGCCGTCCTTGTTCTTGTCGAGACTTCCGAAAGCCGTGCCCATGAAGGTCTCGTATTCCGAACGGTCGACGGCCTTGCTGGCATTGCCGTCGAGCCGCTCCATCTGGCCCTGATACATCGATCCGGGCTGTTGCTGCTGTTGCGCCACTGCCCCAACACATTGGCACAGGATGAGTGTCGTCGCGAAAGCCAAGGTTTTCATCGCTTGATATCCCTCCCCAATTATCGGCAAGCCAGGCGGTTGCCTACGAAACCGCCACCGCCTATGCCGGCGCCGACAGCAAGCACCTGCCCGGTTCCGGCGCCGATCGTACTGCCGATCAAGCCACCGACAATCGCGCCGCCGACGGTTCCCGCGATGCAGCCGAATTCGGAATTACGATCCGAGACGGCCTGTGACGTCGGCCCGGACTGGCAGGCGGAGACGGCAAGGCATCCCGCCAGTATGATGTTTGTCCTGCGTATGCGCATCTTTCCCTCCCGATAAATTACCCGCTATCTCCAATAGAGATGAGCGGGCGTACGATTGTCCGGCCCCCGCGAAAATATCGCCTGATTATATCTCTCAAATTCAGACTTAGTTTCCGTTCGAACGGAAGCATAATTCCGGAAAACAAGCGGAAATTCTGCGGCAATGCCAAGCAATCATGCCGATTCCTCTCCAGTTACAGCGCTGCATGGAGAGTATTTTCAAATAGTACAGCTATCTATACGGCATGGCAACCTGCGCGATCATCGATCGCCTATCCAAATAGGGCGCCTGCAATTTGCATGATACCGCTCGTTAAGATTGACGGCGATCAGGATCGTGCCTTTCCGGCAACCATCGCTGACAACATCGTAAAATAACCGGATGACGCGAAATGATGCCTTCGAAATGTCCCAATGGGGGCTGAACCGTAGCCGTGTTTGTCGGTTGCGCCCTCCCATGCGCTTTGACATGCGATGCGTAAATGATGCCGGGTCGGGATCGTTTTGCGGTTCCGTCCGTTATCTGTTGCCGAATCTGGTGGCGAGTAGCCGGGTATGCTCCCGTCACGATTTGAGAAGGAGAGACTTATGAATAAAACTTTTGCGACGGCGTTTGCCGCGGTATCGTTGACGCTGGTCGGCGCTGGGGCGGTTAATGCCGCCGACCTCGTCACCAGGACGTATGAAGAGCCGGACCTGCGCAATGGCGTGAAGATCGGCTACCTCACCTGCGATATCGGCGGCGGCACGGGTTACGTGCTCGGCTCCTCCAAAGAGGCCGACTGCATCTTCCAGTCGACCGTCGGCAACGAACTTTCGGATCGTTATACGGGCGAAGTGAGAAAGCTCGGCATCGACCTTGGCTTCACCACGCGCAGCCGCCTGATCTGGGCCGTGTTCGCGCCGACGGCCGGCTATCACCGCGGTTCGCTCGCCGGCCTCTATGTCGGCGCTAGCGCTGAAGCGACGCTCGGTGCCGGTGTCGGCGCCAATCTCCTGGTTGGCGGCACGTCCGGCTCGATGCATCTGCAGACGGTCAGCCTGACCGGTCAGCTCGGCCTCAACGTTGCGGCCGGCAGCGCCTCGATGACGCTCACGGCAGCGAATTGATGTAGCCTTTTGGCGTCCCCTGCCGCATCGCGGCAGGGGGGATCACGACACGATGGATATTCGAATGGCAAAGCCCAGCGAGGACGAGATCCTGGTTGGGCACTATCTGAAGATCTGGGACAGCTACGGCACACCACCGGAACACTACAGGTCTGATGCGGCGGCGCGGATATTGTCCTTTATCAGAAGCGGTCGCGAAGAGCGCCGCCTGACCTCGTCCCTTGCGGTCGTCGACGGTGACATCGCCGGTTCTGCATCCTGCCAGCTGCACCAATCGCCGTTTCCGGAGGTCATCCGGCCGGAACAGCGGCTGCACGGTTACATCTGGTCCGTCTATGTCGCCGACGCCTTCCGCCGGCGCGGCATCGCATCGGCGCTGACCGACAAGGCTGTCGACTATCTGAAATCGATCGGCTGCACGACGGCCGTCATCCATGCTTCAGATGCCGGCGAGCCCGTCTATCGAGCCGCTGGTTTCGAGCTGGCGAAGGAAATGCGCCTGAAGTTTTCGGCGGAGTAGCGACCGGCGATCGCCGGAGCCGCCACCGAGCGTTCCACTTACGCTTTCGCTCGGCCGGGCGCGATAAAAGTGGCAATCGTCGCCTCGTCATGGCCGGCCTCGCGCAGGAAGCGGCTGGCGAATTCGATGGCAGGGCTTCTAAGCGCATCGTCCGGCCGGATCAGGTGAAAGGCCACATGATAATCGAGCGTCCGCTCCGACAAGGCGACGACGCGTCCGGCCGCCAGCGCAGCATCCGATAGCGGCGGCCGCGCGAGTGCGATCCCGAGCCCCTGCGCACAGGCATCGATCACCAGATTGTAGTCCTTGAAGCGCCGGTCGTGGCCGCGCGGTATATAGTCGACACCCTCGCGGGAGAGCCAGCGGCGCCAGCCTTCGATGTTCGAATCATGCAGAATCGGCAGATCGAGCAGCGAAAGGGCATCGGAACGCTGCCCGAGCCGGTCCGCCAGCGCCGGGGCGGCGATCGGGAACGATTTCTCCTGCCAGAGCGGCAGGGCGCGTACGCCGGCCCACGGCCCCTTGCCGCAGCGAATGGCCAGATCCGTGCCTTCGCCGAAATCCGCCAGCCGGTGTTCGAGCGTGAGCTCGACATGCAACTCGTTTCCTTCGAGCTTCGGCAGGCGTTGAAACAGCCATAGGGAGGCGACAGAGGGCGTCACCGAAAGGCGCACCACCGCCTTGTTACGGCGAGGCAGCCAGCGTTCGCCGCTATTGCCGAGCAGCGCAAGTGCTTCCTCCGCCCGCGCGAAAAACCGCATACCTTCCGGCGTCAGGCGCACGCCGCGGGCTTCGCGCGCAAACAGGCGCACGCCCATCCAGCGCTCCAGGCGCGAGACCTGCCGCGACACCGCCCCATGGGTGATGCCGCTTTCCTCGGCTGCGGCCGAAAACGATCCGAGCCGGGCGGCGCGGGCAAAGGTCTCGAGCGTATCGAGTGGCGGAAGCACTGGTGAGCTGTGAACCATACGCACATTTGATCATCGATTGCGATGCTTTTCAAGCACGTATCGAGGGCCTAATCCATTGTCGCAGGAACATATGGAGGCGAAAATGAGCATGGCGGCAAGCGCATCGATTTCGACGAAACAGCAAGGCGGGTTCGATCTGGTGGCCTTTGCGGCGATCCTCGTCACCATCCTCTTCTGGGCTTCCTCTTTCGTGGTGATCCGCATCTGCCTCGGACCGCTGACGCCGATCGAACTGGCAACGGCGCGTTATGTGGCAGCCGGCGTCATTGCTCTCGTCTATCTCGTCATCTACCGGCCGATGCCGGAAAAACGCGACTTCGTCCGCCTCTCCGTTGCCGCCGTGCTTTTTATCGCCGCCTATGCGGTGCTGCTGAACACTGGCGAGCAGACCGTTGCGGCAGGACCGGCGAGTTTCATCATCAACACCATGCCCGTCTTCACCGCCCTGATCGCCACATTCGCGCTTGGCGAGCGCTTCGGCCGCTGGGGCTGGGCGGGGACCGCGGTTTCCTTCGGGGGCGTGGCGCTGATTGCGGTCGCCTCCGACGACGGTTTCAAGCTCGATCCGAATGCCGTCCTCATCCTGGGCGCAGCGCTTTGCTCGGCGATCGCCAGCGTGCTGCAGAAGCCGCTGCTCGGACGGCTGCCGGCGCTTGCCGTCACCGCCTGGATCCTGCTCATCGGTTCCGTGCCGCTGGTTCCGGCCGTTCCGGCGACGATCCAGGCGCTGGCCGCCGCACCGGCGGAGGTGAACTGGGGCGTTGCCTATCTCGTCATCTTCCCCACAGCGATCGGCTACCTCACCTGGGCGATCGCGCTGAAGCGGCTGACGGCCGCCCGCGCCTCGWATTTCCTTTACGGCGTTCCGCCGGTCGCCACGCTGATCGGTTTTGTCTGGCTGGGCGAAACGCCGACGGCGCTCGGCGCAATCGGTGGCACCATGGCAATTCTCGGTGTGCTGGTCGTCAACGTGATGCGGAAGCGGTAGCGTCAAATTCGGGCCGTGAAGGCGGCCTGGTAACAGTTAGGCATTGCGCCGCCGTTCGCTTTCTTTAAAACGAAAGCAAATCGAAAGGCGTCCCATGTTCTTGACCGACCGACAAACTGAAATCGTCGCGATTGCAAAATCGAGCGGCAGGGTTCTGGTCGAGGAGCTCGCTTCCCGCTTTTCGGTGACGCCGCAGACGATCCGCAAGGACCTGAACGATCTCTGCGACGCGCAGGTACTGACACGCATCCATGGCGGCGCAACATTTCCGAGCGGGACAGAGAACGTCAAATACGAGGCGCGGCGGCAGATCGCCGCTTCCGAGAAACAGGCAATCGGCATTGCGGCCGTCGAGCTCATCCCAAGCGGTGCCTCGCTGTTCATCAATATCGGAACGACGACAGAGGCGGTAGGCGAGGCGCTCGCCAACCATCACGAGCTGATGGTGATCACAAATAATATAAACGTTGCCAATAGGTTACGTCTTTTTCCGGCAATCGAGGTCGTCATTGCCGGCGGGGTCGTACGCGGTTCGGATGGCGGGATCGTCGGCGAGGCGGCCGTCGATTTCATCCGCCAGTTCAAGGTCGATTACGCCGTGATCGGTGCTTCGGCGATCGACATAGACGGCGCGCTTCTCGATTATGATTTTCGGGAAGTGAAGGTCGCTCAAGCAATCATCGCCAATGCCCGACATGTCATTCTCGTAGCCGATTCGACGAAGTTCGAACGTACCGCCCCGGTCAGGATCGGCCAGCTGTCCCAGGTTCATACCTTCATCACCGATCACTGTCCGGTGCCGTCGATCCGCAATCTCTGCCTGGAAAACAATGTGAAACTGATCGAAACGAATGGCCGATCCCGTTAGACGGGGATCTGCGGAAACATTCGTTTGACATTCGGATCTCTTTCGTTTTAACTGGTGTTACTTTCGCAATTGCGCAAATTTTGTGCGATGCGAAATCGACAGCGGGCTCGGAGGGGGAATTGGGCCGAAATATTCACGACATATTCGTCATCGGGGGCGGCATCAACGGCTGCGGCATCGCGCGCGACGCTGTTGGGCGTGGCTATTCGGTGGCGCTGGCGGAGATGAACGATTTCGCCTCGGGTACGTCGTCGGGCGCCACCAAGCTGATCCATGGCGGCCTGCGTTACCTTGAGCATTACGAGTTTCGTCTGGTGCGTGAATCGCTGATGGAGCGCGAGATCCTCTGGGCGATGGCGCCGCACATCATCTGGCCGCTGCGTTTCGTGTTGCCCTACCACAAGGGCGGGATCCGTCCGGCCTGGCTGATCCGGCTCGGCCTGTTCCTCTACGACCATCTCGGCGGCCGCAAGCTGCTGCCGCCGACCTCCGTTCTCGACATGCGCAGCGATCCGGCCGGCAAACCGCTGAAAGCGCTTTTTGCCAAGGCCTTCGAATATTCCGACGGCTGGGTCGACGATGCCCGCATGGTGGTACTGAACGCCCGCGACGCCGCCGACAAAGGGGCAACCATCATGCCGCGCACCAAAGTGGTGTCGGCGAGGCGCGAGAATGGCCTGTGGCATATCGAAACCACCGATACCGTCACCGGCCGCAATGACAGCCATCAGGCCAGGATGCTGGTCAATGCCGCCGGTCCCTGGGTCGATCATGTCATTCGTTCCGCCTTCGGCCAGAACGAAGCCCATCATGTCCGCCTCGTCCAGGGCAGCCATATCGTCGTGAAGAAGAAATTCGACGATGTGAGAGCCTATTTCTTCCAGAACCCCGATAACCGCATCATCTTCGCCATCCCCTACGAGGGCGACTTCACGCTGATCGGCACCACGGATCGCGATTATACCGCCGATCCGCGGGATGTCCGGATCTCCGAGGAGGAGACCGTCTACCTCTGCAATGCGGCGTCGGAATATTTCAAGGAGCCCGTCAGGCCGGAGGATATCGTCTGGACCTATTCAGCGGTCAGGCCGCTTTATGACGACGGCGCCTCGAAGGCGCAGGAGGCGACGCGCGACTATGTACTGAAGCTGGAAGGCGAAGGTGCCGCCGCGCCGCTACTCAACGTCTTCGGCGGTAAACTCACCACTTATCGCCGGCTTTCCGAACACGCGCTGGAGAAGATCGGCGCTGCGATCGGCGTCAAGGGTGCCCCATGGACGGGCAAAAGCCATCTGCCGGGCGGCGACTTCCCGGTTCGGGGCTATGAGGCACAAGTTGACAAGCTGAAGCGGCGTTATCAGTTCCTCGCCGATCAGCATGCCCGCCGCCTGGTGCGCCGCTATGGCACCAGGGCCGAGGCGCTGCTCGGCGATGCCCGCGGCATCGACGATCTCGGACGGCTGTTCGGCGGCGATCTCTACGAGGTCGAGGTTACCTATCTCGTTGAACATGAATGGGCCCGGCACGCCGAAGACGTGCTGTGGAGGAGAACAAAGGATGGTCTGCGCCTTTCGAAGGAGCAGGCTCAGTCACTGGAGGAGTACATGGCTGCCATACCGGCGATGGTCGGATAGGCGGCGTGTGGTCCCCGCTGCGTGGAGGCACGGGAACAGGAATGCTGGAACTGCGGAAGGCCGCAAAGATGGTGGGAGGAGACTATCATATCCACCCGACCGATCTTGCTTTTGAAAGAGGAACGCTGAACGTTCTGCTTGGGCCGACCTTGTCGGGCAAGACCTCGTTGATGCGTCTGATGGCCGGCCTTGATCGGCCGACAACCGGTACGATCCATTTTGATGGCGCTGACGTGACAGGTATGCCTGTCCAGAAGCGCAACATCGCTATGGTCTACCAGCAATTCATCAATTATCCGGCATTGACGGTCTACGAGAATATTGCCTCGCCGCTGCGGATTGCCGGCAAGGATGCCAAGACCATCGATCTGGAGGTGCGCAAGGCTGCCGAACTTCTGAAGCTCGGTCCTTATCTCGATCGCACGCCGCTCAACCTCTCGGGCGGCCAGCAGCAGCGCACGGCGCTTGCCCGTGCGCTCGTGAAGAATGCGAGCCTAGTTTTGATGGACGAGCCGCTTGCCAACCTCGACTACAAGCTGCGTGAGGAACTGCGGCAGGAATTGCCGCGGATCTTCGCGCAGTCCGGCGCAATCTTCGTCTATGCCACGACGGAACCTTCCGAAGCCTTGTTGCTGGGCGGCAATACGGCAGCGCTCAGCGAGGGCCGGATCACGCAGTTCGGCCCGACGGTCGAGGTCTATCGCCATCCGGTCGATCTAACGACGGCGAAAACCTTTGCCGATCCGCCGCTGAATTTTATCGATCTGGTCAAATCGGAAGGCAACTTCCTGCGCGATGGCATTCTGATTTTTGCCGTGCCGCCGCATCTTCAGAATGTGCCGAACGGGCCGGCAACCATAGCGTTTCACCCCCATCATCTTGCACCAACCGCCCAGACGGCTGATTCGGCGCGGCTGACAGCACGGACACAGATTTCGGAGATCACCGGGTCGGAAAGTTTCGTGCATCTGCAATTTGCCGACACCCGCTGGGTGATGCTTGCGCACGGCATCCACAATGTCGACCCGGACACGGATCTCTCCGTATTCATCGATACGCGCCACCTGATGGCGTTCGGCGCGGACGGCCGGGCAATCACCACTGCCAGGCAGAGGGGCTAGGAGAAAATCATGGCACGTATCACCCTCGATCATATTCGACATGCCTATGGGCCGAACCCGAAGAGCGAGAAGGACTACGCTCTCAAGGAAGTGCACCACGAGTGGAACGATGGCGGCGCCTATGCGCTGCTCGGACCTTCAGGCTGCGGAAAGACCTCACTGCTCAATATCATTTCCGGCCTTATTCAGCCGTCCGAAGGGCGAATTCTCTTCGACGGACAGGATGTTACGAACCTGCCGACGCAGCAGCGAAATATTGCGCAGGTATTCCAGTTTCCGGTGATCTACGACACGATGACCGTCTATGACAACCTGGCTTTCCCCTTGCGCAACCGCGGAGTCGCGGAGCCTGATGTTGATCGTCGTGTCCGCGAAATATTGGAGATGATTGATCTTGCAGACTGGGCCAAGCGTCGCGCGCGCGGTTTGACGGCGGACCAAAAGCAGAAGATTTCGCTCGGCCGCGGCCTCGTGCGCTCGGATGTGAACGCGATTCTCTTCGACGAGCCGCTCACTGTTATCGATCCACATATGAAATGGGTGCTGCGGTCGCAGCTGAAGCGGCTGCATAAGCAGTTCGGTTTTACGATGGTCTATGTCACGCATGACCAGACGGAGGCGCTGACCTTCGCCGACAAAGTCGTGGTGATGTACGATGGCGAGATCGTGCAGATCGGCACGCCGGCCGAGCTCTTCGAGCGTCCGAGCCATACCTTCGTCGGCTACTTCATCGGTTCTCCAGGCATGAACTTCATGCCAGCCAAGGTGGAAGGCCGCACGGTTCGGGTCGGCGAGCACGCTCTGACTCTCGACTATGCGCCAAAGACTTCGGCAGCGGCCAAGGTAGAGCTTGGAATCCGGCCCGAGTTTATCCGGGTCGGCCGCGAGGGCATGCCTGTGACCGTGAGCAAGGTGGAAGATATCGGCCGGCAGAAGATCGTCCGCGCGCAGTTTGCCGGCCAGCCGATCGCGATCGTCGTCCCTGAAGACGGGGACATTCCGGCTGATCCCCGGGTAACCTTCGAGCCGTCGGGTATCAGTATCTATGCCGACTCTTGGCGCGCCGGACCGGAGGCTTGATCATGGAAAAAACCTGGAACAACAAAGCGTGGTTTCTGGTCCTGCCGGTCCTCGTGCTGGTGGCATTCTCGGCCGTCATTCCCTTGATGACGGTTGTGAACTATTCCGTTCAGGACACTTTCGGAAACAACCAGTTCTTCTGGAACGGAACGGACTGGTTTACCGAAATCCTGCATTCCGACCGTTTCTGGGCCGCCCTGCAGCGAAATCTAATTTTTTCGTTGATCATTCTCGCTCTTGAGATCCCGCTCGGCATCTTCATTGCGCTCAACATGCCGAAATCGGGCATCGGCGTGCCGGTGTGCCTGGTTCTGATGGCGCTACCACTGCTGATCCCGTGGAACGTTGTCGGCACGATCTGGCAGGTGTTCGGCCGCAACGACATTGGTTTGTTCGGCTATTCCCTCAATGCCATCGGCATCGACTACAACTATGTGCAGGATCCGCTCGACGCCTGGGTGACGATCATCATCATGGACGTCTGGCACTGGACGAGCCTGGTCGTCTTGCTCTGCTATGCAGGCCTCGTTTCCATTCCGGATGCTTTCTATCAGGCAGCCAAGATCGACGGTGCGTCTCGTTGGGCCGTATTCCGCTATATCCAGCTGCCAAAGATGAAACGCGTTCTTCTGATCGCCGTGCTGCTGCGTTTCATGGATAGTTTCATGATCTACACCGAGCCTTTTGTCGTCACGGGCGGCGGTCCCGGCAACGCGACCACTTTCCTGTCGATCGATCTGGTCAAGACCGCCCTCGGACAGTTTGACCTCGGTCCGGCCGCTGCCATGTCGCTGATCTATTTCCTGATCATCCTGCTGCTTTCGTGGGTGTTCTACACCGTCATGACAAGCCACGACGCGGAGAATTGAAATGAGCGCCTCCAACGAAACGACAGCGAGCCGAAAAATCTCAGGCGTTACCAGTGTCGCAAGCGGTCTCTCCTCCGATGAAGTCAGCCATCTGATGCGCCGGCGCGGCGAGGAATCGCGCTGGTGGTGGCTGGTTCCGACGATCTATATCATCGTGCTCCTGCTGCCGATCTATTGGCTCGTCAACATGAGCTTCAAGACCAATGCGGAAATCGTCAATTCTCTGACGCTTTATCCTCATAACCCGACGATCGCCAATTACGTGACGATCTTCACGGAGAAGGCGTGGTATTCCGGCTACATCAATTCAATCACCTATGTCGTGATCAACATGGTGATCTCGGTGGCAGCCGCGCTGCCGGCGGCCTATGCCTTCTCCCGTTATCGGTTCCTTGGTGACAAGCATCTTTTCTTCTGGTTGCTGACGAACCGGATGGCGCCGCCGGCGGTTTTTGCCCTGCCGTTCTTCCAGCTCTACTCAGCCTTTGGACTGATCGATACGCACATTGCCGTGGCATTGGCGCATTGCCTCTTCAACGTGCCGCTGGCGGTCTGGATCCTTGAAGGCTTCATGTCCGGCGTACCGAAGGAAATCGACGAAACGGCCTATATCGATGGCTATTCGTTCCCGCGCTTTTTCCTGAAGATCTTCACGCCGCTGATTGCGAGCGGCATAGGTGTCGCCTGCTTTTTCTGCTTCATGTTCTCTTGGGTCGAGTTGCTGATCGCACGAACGCTGACGACGACCGACGCGAAGCCGATCGCTGCCACCATGACCCGTACCGTCTCCGCATCCGGCATGGATTGGGGCTTGCTCGCCGCCGCGGGTGTTCTGACCTTGATCCCAGGGGCGCTGGTGATCTGGTTTGTGCGCAATTACATCGCCAAGGGCTTCGCCCTGGGGAGGGTTTGATGGGCTTTTCGCTTCCCGATTTTTCATGGATGGCATGGACCTGGCCGACGGCCGCGTTCTTCATCGTTATCGCATTGCTGCTGATCGGCATGGGGGTCTGGGAGTATGCCGTGCCGGGCGGCAACCCGCGGATCGGAATCCTGCGCTTCGAGACGACGCGCGGTGATCGGCTTTTCCTTTCGCTGCTCGGCAGCGCCTTTATCCATCTTGCCTGGCTTGGTCTCGCGGGATCAAGCCTCTGGTGGGCTCTCGCTCTCTCCGTTGTCTACGCCGTCGGCGTATTCCGTTACGTGTGAGGCAAACTGATGCAGATGGCCGGGGTTTTTCTGGCCGCCTGAGACGTGAAGACTGCAATCGCAAAACCCTGGGAGGATATCATGCGAAGGCATTTATTGACGACGACAGCAGCCGTGCTGCTGGCCATGACCGGGTCGGCCTATGCCGGCATGGACGAGGCAAAGACTTTTCTGGATAAAGAGATCGGCGACGTGTCGACGCTCTCTCGCGCCGACCAGGAAAAGGAAATGCAATGGTTCATCGATGCTGCGAAGCCTTTCCAGGGGATGGACATCAAGGTTGTTTCGGAAACCTTGACCACCCACAAGTATGAGTCCGAGGTTCTGGCTCCGGCCTTTACTGCGATTACCGGGATCAAGGTCACGCACGACGTCATTCAAGAGGGTGACGTTGTCGAGAAGATCCAGACACAGATGCAGACCGGACAGAACCTGTATGACGGCTGGGTCAACGACTCCGACTTGATCGGTACCCACTGGCGTTATCAGCAGGTGCGTAACCTGACCGACTGGATGGCCGGCGAAGGCAAGGACGTTACCAACCCCGGCCTCGATATCGACGACTTCATCGGCACCAAGTTCACGACCGCGCCGGACAAGAAGCTCTACCAGCTTCCCGACCAGCAGTTCGCCAACCTCTATTGGTTCCGTTACGACTGGTTCAACGACGAGAAGAACAAGGCCGATTTCAAGGCGAAATACGGCTACGATCTGGGCGTTCCGGTCAACTGGTCGGCCTATGAGGACATTGCCGAATTCTTTACCGGCCGTGACGTCAACGGCAAGAAGGTCTTCGGCCATATGGATTACGGCAAGAAGGACCCGTCGCTCGGTTGGCGCTTCACCGATGCCTGGCTGTCGATGGCTGGCAACGGCGACAAGGGCCTGCCGAACGGTCTTCCGGTCGACGAATGGGGTATCAAGGTCGACGAGAACTCGCGTCCGGTCGGTTCGTGCGTCGCGCGTGGCGGCGATACCAACGGCCCGGCATCGGTCTATTCGATCCAGAAGTATCTCGATTGGTTGAAGGCGTACGCACCGCCGGAAGCTCAGGGCATGACCTTCTCGGAATCCGGTCCGGTGCCGGCACAGGGTAACGTCGCGCAGCAGATCTTCTGGTACACGGCGTTTACCGCAGACATGGTCAAGCCTGGCCTGCCTGTTATGAATGAGGACGGCACGCCGAAATGGCGCATGGCACCGAGCCCACATGGCGTTTACTGGAAAGACGGCATGAAGCTTGGTTATCAGGACGTCGGCTCGTGGACGCTGATGAAATCGACCCCGACGGACCGCGCGAAAGCTGCCTGGCTCTATGCACAGTTCGTGACCTCCAAGACGATCGACGTGAAGAAGAGCCAGCTCGGTCTCACGTTCATCCGCGAATCCACCATTCGCGACAAGAGCTTTACGGAGCGTGCTCCGAAGCTCGGCGGTCTGATCGAGTTCTATCGTTCGCCGGCCCGCGTTCAGTGGTCGCCAACCGGCACCAACGTTCCCGACTATCCGAAGCTGGCTCAGCTTTGGTGGCAGGCTATCGGTGACGCCGCTGCCGGCGCCAAGACACCGCAGGAAGCCATGGATTCTCTTTGCGGCGAGCAGGAGAAGGTCATGGGCCGTATCGAGAAATCGGGCGTCCAGGGCGATATCGGCCCGAAACTGGCCGAAGAGCATGATCTCGCTTACTGGAACGCGGATGCGGTGAAGAAGGGCAACCTTGCACCGCAGCTGAAGATCGAGAACGAGAAGGAAAAGCCGGTCACGGTCAACTACGACGAACTCGTCAAGAGCTGGCAGTCGAAGTAAGGCGGACCCGGCCGGAAGCGACGGGGCTTCCGGCCATCACTTCCCGCCACCGGCAACAAGCCGGTGGCACCCACAATCTTTCTCTCATGAAACCTCCGCGTCCTGCTGTCCTCGGCAGGAGCGGTTTCGTGCGAGCCGGAGACGGATATGAGCGGCTATATTCTTTCAATCGACCAGGGCACGACGTCGTCGCGCGCGATCACCTTCGATGGCGACATGAAAATGGCCGGCTCGGCGCAGGCGGAGATCACCCAATATTATCCGCAGCCTGGATGGGTGGAGCACGACGCCGCCGAAATCTGGCGATCGGTCGTCGATACTGTGCGCAAGGCGATCGTCGATGCCGGTATTGATGCCGCCGACATTGCCGCGATCGGCATTACTAATCAGCGAGAGACCGCGGTCGTCTGGGATCGCAGGTCCGGGACACCGCTTCACCGGGCGATCGTCTGGCAGGACAGGCGCACGGCCGAAATGTGCGAGAGCCTGAAGGCCGATGGATATGAGAAGCTGTTCAGCGCCAAGACCGGCCTGCTGCTCGACCCCTATTTCTCCGGAACGAAGCTGCGCTGGCTGCTCGACAATGTCGACGGCCTGCGTGAGAAGGCGGAGGCGGGCGACGTCTGCTTCGGCACGATCGACAGCTGGCTAATCTACAATCTGACGGGTGGCCGCGTGCATGCCACCGAGGCGACAAATGCATCGAGGACGCTGCTCTATAATATCGACGACGGTGCCTGGGACGAGGAGCTTCTCGGCATTCTCCGCATTCCGGCCGCCATGCTTCCTGAAGTCAGGGAATGTGCCGATGATTTCGGCCGCGTCGACAAGACGCTGTTCGGTGTGGAGCTTCCCATTCTCGGGGTCGCCGGCGACCAGCAGGCGGCGGCGATGGGCAATGCCTGCTTCGAGCCAGGCATGATGAAATCCACCTACGGCACCGGCTGTTTTGCCCTGTTGAACACCGGCAGGGATCGTGTTTCCTCCTCCAACCGGATGCTGACGACGATCGCCTATCGGCTTGACGGCGAAACGACCTATGCGCTCGAAGGCTCGATCTTCATCGCCGGTGCCGCCGTGCAATGGCTGCGCGACGGCCTCGGCGTCATCGGTCAGGCATCCGAGGCAGGGGTGCTTGCGGCCAAGGCCGATCCCGGACAGCAGGTCTATATCGTCCCAGCCTTCACCGGCCTCGGCGCGCCCTATTGGGATCCGGCTGCGCGCGGCGCCATCTTCGGTCTGACGCGAAACAGTGGGCCGGCAGAATTCGCCCGCGCCGTGCTTGAATCCGTCGCCTACCAGACGCTCGACCTGCTGGTGGCGATGAAGAAGGACTGGGGCGTCAACCAGCTGGAAACGGTGCTGCGCGTCGATGGCGGCATGGCGGCTTCGGATTGGACGATGCAGTGCCTGGCCGACATGACCGGAAACCCCGTCGACCGCTCGGCGATCCGCGAGACGACGGCGCTGGGCGCAGCCTGGCTTGCCGGCTCGAAAGCCGGCATCTGGCCAGGCATGCGGGATTTTGCGCAGGCCTGGGCCTGCGACCGCCGCTTCAGCCCTTCGATGGATGAGACCGAGCGGCAGACCAAGATCATCGGCTGGAAGAATGCCGTATCGCGAATGATTTCCGACGCCTCAGTGGGGTAGAACAGCTTCCCCAAATACGACCGCAGTGGCGGCTTCTCTTAAGCGCCGTCGGCAGCTTTTCTGTTGATAAAGCTCAGGGCGAGCACGGCGAAGATCAGCGTTCCCGTGCCGACCTGCTGCCAATAGAAGTTCAGATCGGTCAGCAGTAGCCCATTGGCGACGATGCTGAGCAGCAGCGCGCCGAGTACGGTTCCGCCGACATTCGGCCGTCCGAGTGGGCTGAGCGTCGTGCCGATGAAGGTCGCGCCGATCGCATTCAGCAGAAAGGCATTGCCCGAGGAGGGGATGTAGGTGGTGACGGTTGCCGTCAGGATCAGGCCGGCGATTGCCGCGATCAATCCGACCAGGATGAAAGTCACAGCGACATGGGCCGGCGCGGCGATGCCGGAGTAGCGCACGACGCCCGGCTGGATGCCGATCGACAGGATGACGCGGCCGAAACGCGTGCGGGCAAAAACAACGGCCGCGGCCGCAATGACGACGATGGCAGCGGCAAGCGGCACCGGGAAGCCGGCGACCGTGCCGTGGCCGAGGAAACGGAAGGCTTCCGGCACGCCGTTCGGCGGCAGATAGACCGGATTGCCGCCATTGGTCAGCAGCTGCTGAACGCTGCGGCCGATGAACAGCGTGCCGAGCGTGGCGAGGAACGGCGACACGCCGATCCCTGAAATCAGCAGCGCGTTGAAGGCACCGACGAATGCTCCGGCGGCCAGTCCCGCGAGTGCGGCGACTGCCACCGGCTGTCCGGCGAGGACGAGCGAAACGAAGGCGAAACTGGCGAAATCCATCGCCGTTCCCACCGAAAGATCGATGCCGCCCGACGCGACGGCGAAGGTCATAGCGATGGAGACGATGGCAAGCAGCGTGAAATTGTTGACGAGGATGCTCTGCAGGTTCGCAGGCGTCAGGAATGTCGGCGTTGCCACGGAAAAGGCGGCAAACACCGCAACCAGGGCGAGGATCAAGCCATAGCGCACCAAGCCGCCGACGATAAGACGCGGCAGGCCGATGGCGGCGAGGGGAGGGGTCTGGAGCGACATAGTCAGGCCTCCTGTCGGCGCAGCAGCGTGGTCGCGGAAACGACGATGAGAATGAGGACGCCCTGGACGCCGCTGACCAGCGTGCTCGAAATGTTCAGCAGCTGGAAACCGTTGACCAGGAAGCCGACCAAAAGGGCCGAAAGCAGCGTTCCGGTGACCGTTGGAACCAGCCGGCGCGAAAAGACCGAGCCGAGCAGGGCTGTCACTACGACGGGCAACAGCATCTCACCGGCACCGGTCGTGCTGCCGCTCAGATAGGAAACCGACAGGATACCAGCGATGCCGCCGGAGACGCCGCTGGCGACGAAGGCGCCAGCCAGCAGCCGGCGAAGCGGCAGACCGGCGGCACGCGCCGCATCCGGGAACTCACCGACGGCGTAGAGACGCAGGCCGAGCGGCGTATATTGCACGATCGCCGTGGTGACGGCCGTGAAGCCGAGAAGCACATAGGCAAGAACCGGGATGCCGAAAGGATCCGAGGCGGAAAGCGCCGATAGGAAAGGTGTCGAGGCCGGCAGGACGGTATTGCCGGTCAGTACCAACTCCAGACCGGCGACGACGTTCATGACGGCAAGCGTGGCCAGCAGCGGCACGATGCCGGCATAGACGACGGCAATGGCATTGACCGTGCCGATCAGGGCGCCGGTCAAGATTGTCGCGGCAATCGCCGTCGCATCGCCGTAGCCGAGTTGCGTCAGGCTCGCATAGACGGCGGCGCTGAGACCCATATTGGCAGCGAGCGACAGGTCGATGCCACCGGTGACGACATTGGAGCCGCCGGCGATCAGCACGATCGTCAATCCAATGGCAAGCACACCAGAGATGGCCGATTGACCAAGCACATTGCCGATATTGCCGATGCTGAGGAAATAGGGTGCAGTCAGCGAGAAGATGATCAGGATGGCGGCGAAAGCGATCAGCGATCCGAAGCGCAATGCCGCAGCCGCAATATTGCCGGCCGGGCGGGGAGGCGGTTCAGCAGCGGAAAAACCGGAAGGCGCGAATTCCACTTCAGTCGACATGGCGATGTCCCTCAGATGATCCGGTCGATTGAGCCAGCACCGCATCCGCCGTGGTCTCCGACGATATGAATTCCCGCACCACGCGGCCGCGGAAGAGCACCAGGATGCGATCGGTAATGCCGATGAGTTCGGGCAGATCCGAAGACAGCACGATGACGCCGGCGCCGCGCGACGCGAGTTCGCCGATCAGCGTATAGATCTCGACCTTGGAGCCGATATCGACGCCAACCGTCGGCTCATCGAGGAGATAGACCTCGGAACGGCGGCTCAGCCACTTGGCGATGGCGATCTTCTGCTGGTTGCCGCCCGAAAGCGTGCGCAGCAGGGCATCACGCCCGTTGGTCTTCACCTGCAGCCGCGTAATCAGAGCGTCCACTTCTCTCTGTTCGCGTCTGCGATCGAGAAAGCCGAAACGCGTAAAGCGGCCAAGGCTCGAAAGGCTGATATTTTCCGCGACGCTGAGGTCGAGCGCGACGCCGTGGCGACGCCGGTCTTCCGGCACCAGTGCGATCTCGCGACCGGCTGCCTGGGTGGGATTGGTGAAACGGGTGGTCTTGCCGCTGATCTCGATATGGCCGGAAGCCGGGGTCTCCAGACCGAAGAGAGTGCGGACCAATTCCTTTGCGCCGGAGCCGAGCAGGCCTGTGAGGCCGAGCACCTCGCCGCGGCGAAGCGTAAAACTCACGTCGCTATATTTCCCTGGCGCCGACAGCTGCTCGAGCTTGAGGATTTCCTCGCCCGGCGTCACCTGCGGCTTCGGGAACATCTCCTTGATGTCGCGCTCGACCATCAGCCGGGCAATTGCACCGGCCGAAGTGTCGCCGATCGGCAGGGAGGCGACGTCGAGGCCATTGCGCAGCACGGTGACGTGGTCGCAGAGCTCTTCGATTTCGTTCAGGTAATGCGAGATATAGATGATGGTGACGCCTTCGTCGCGCAGACGGCGGATCAACCGGAAGAGGATATCGGCCTCGCGGCGCACCAAGGCGGCCGTCGGCTCATCGAAGACGAGCACTTTCGGCTGATTGAGGAGGGCGCGGGTGATTTGCACGATCTGTTTTTCGGCAGTCGACAATTCGCTGATCAAGGCGGCGTTCGGCAAGCGGATACCGAAATAGTCGTTGAGAATATCAGACGCGCGGCGCTGCATCAGTCGGCGGTCGAGGAACGGCGTGCCTGATATCCGCGGCTCCCGGCCGAGGAACAGGGCTTCGCCGACGGTGAAGGTCGGCACCAGCAGTCGATCCTGGTGAATGAAGTGGATGCCAAGCTCTTCGGCAACATGTGGTGTCAGCCTGTCGAATGTTTGCCCTTCGATCTCGATCCGGCCGCCATCGGGCTGATGGAGACCGGCCAGCAGCTTGATCAGTGTCGACTTGCCGGCTCCGTTCTGACCGACGAGACCGTGGATGGTGCCGCGCCTGACGATCAGCGACGCACCGGCAAGCGCCTGCGCGCCGCCAAAATGCTTGACGATGCCTTCAAAGCGGATGATGTCGTCGCGTGCCGTCACCGGCTGCTTCAATGAAATGGCCGTCATGTCGATCTCTCCCGGCGGGCAGATTCCGAGCGATCCGGCGACGACCGGATCGCTCGGGTTCAATGTCAGCCGATGCCGAGCTTCTTGGTGACTTCGCCGACATTGGTCTTGTTGGCGAGCAGTGCTGGAACATAGGTCTCGCGCGGCAGCGTCTGGCCGGCGAGCAGCTTGGCGACGTTGCGGATGGCGGTGCGGCCGATTTCTGCCGGCTGCTGGGCGACATCGGCGCCGGCCGGGGAATTCGGATCGGCGATGAGCTGGAGTACCTCAGGGCTGCCGTCAACGCCGTAGGTGCGGATCTCGGTGCGCCCGGCAGCCGCCAAAGCCTGGGTCGCGCCAAGCTGCGGAATGTCCCAGGCTGACCAGATCGCCTTGATCGAGCCCTTTTCCGGATATTTGTTGAGGATTGCCGTGATCTGAGTGAAGGCGTCCTGCACGGTGTTCGGGATGACGTCGCGCAGTTCCGGCTGAAGGATTTTCACCTTCGGGAAATATTTGACGACATTGACCAACTGGTCGTAGCGGATCGCGCAGGGAGTTACGCCGTAGAAGCCGTTGAAGACGACGATATTACCTTCGCCGCCGATATCGGAGACGAGCTGCAGCGCCAGGTCCTTGCCGATGCCCCAGTTGTCGGAGGTGGTGTTGTTGATCGAATTGGTCGAACCGACGTCGACGGTCAGAACCGGGATCCCCGCATCACGTGCCTTCTTCAGCCAGGGATCGATGACGCTGAGCGTGCCGAGGATTTGAACGATCGCATCCGGCTTCTGAGCAATCAGCGTCTGCAGCTGCGAGACCAGCTTGCCGTCATTGCGTCCGGCATCGACGGCAATCGGCTCGCCACCGAGGCGCTTTACCTCTTCGATCTGGGCATTATAGGCTTGCAGGTCGAAGAAGTGATCGGTGCCGGTCGCGCTGATGGCGATGCGTTTGCCTTTCAGCGACTGCTCTTCGGCTGCAAGAACCGGCTTCCGCCCGACCAGCGAAGCACCGGCGACGGCAACCCCGGCCGCGGCAGACAGTTTCAACAGATCTCGTCTTCCGAGACCGCTTCCGGACTTTTCGATGCTCATTACCATTCTCTCCAATTCAGTTATGTCTATAAATTAAGTAGACTAATGAGAATAGGGAGAAAGGAATTTCCAAAAAGACGCTTTCCGATGAAAAGAGTGGACGGAGCGAACGCTCATTTCCGGCCGCGGTTTCCCGCGAGCGGGCCGATCAAGAAGAAACATGCACTGCATAATTCTTGCGCATGCGACCAAATTTGCCGAGGGTGAACTCCTGCCAGGCCGTGGTGCCGTGTGGGCGACGGCAGGCGGAAAATCAGGATTTAACGGGCACCGTCGGGTTTTATGCTGCGACGTTGATATCCAGCGCGAAGCTTGGCTCCACTTGGCGCGCAACTTGCCTCTCCCCTGCTAGGGAGAATGAAACAATGCCCGACATCGACCCGCAGATTTTCTCAATAAGCCGGCCATCCCTCGGAGGCTACAAGGCCTTCGTTCAACGCGACATGATCGTCGAGACCTATCGCAGCGCCGCGGGGCAAATGATTTCGAGGGGCTCCCTTCATAGAATTTCGATCAACCGCACGGCGCACGGCAAATATGCCTATCGGCTTGGAAGCGGGGCATTCCGCAAAGTTGAGAGGCCGCCGTTCACCCTGGGATTTCAACCGGCCGCCACCGTCCTTGAAGTCGATGGCGATGCGGCGGACTATATCTCGATCTTCCAGTCACCTGCGCTCTACAGCAGCATCGGCGGCTCTCGCTTCGATCCCGAGCATTGGGATAGTGATGCGCTGAGCGCGACGACTGATCCGACAACGCTGCAGGTGGCGCTCTCCCTTGCGTTTGCCGCCGAGAAGACCGGGCGCGACGACCCGCTTTTGATGCAGCATCTGGGGATGGCGCTCGCCTGCTGCGTTGTAAAGCTGCTAGGCGCCAAACCCGAAGTCGGCGATCGTCCGCTGACATCGGACAATCTCCGGCGTGTGATTGACTACATCGAGGACCTGCTTGGCAAATCCGATCTGAGTGTGGAGGAGCTGGCCGGGGTGGCCCATATGAGCCCCTTTCACTTCAGCAGGGAATTCAAACGGGCGGCCGGCATGGCACCGCATCGCTTCGTTCTCGAACGCAGGATCGAGCGGGCGCGACTTTACCTCGCCGATGGCAAGGAGACGCTCGCAAACATCGCTTATGCCACAGGCTTTTCCAGCCAGGCGCATTTCTCCAGCGTCTTTCGCCGCCTGATGGGGGCGACCCCGAAGGAATACCAGCGTTCGGTCCGTCTTTGAGCTAGCACCCGCCGATGGCAAATCAGCAATTTTGCGAAAGATAACCGCACGAATTTGAAATCTCTTGAGGCTGCGGTCTGCGAGGCTTTTCCGATCAGGAGGCCCCATATGACCGCTTTTGCGCAAACCAATCCGATTACCGACATCTGCTTTTTGGTCGAGGATATCGACAAAGCATCGTCCTTCTATGTCGACCGGCTTGGCTTCAAACCTCGCCGCCGGGCTCCGGGCTTTGCCGATTTCAAAGGAGCGGGCGTGACGCTGGCGCTGTGGGAGATCGAACATATCGCCGAGAATACCGGCGTCTCAAGCCGCCGCGCCCCTCCAGGTGCGCACAAGGCCTGCGCGGCCATTGAGCTCGCCTCGCCAGAGCAGGTCGATGCCGCCTATGCGGAGCTGAAAGCTGCGGGCGTGCTCTTCCACGCACCGCCGCAGGACTATGTCTGGAACGCGCGATGCGTCTATTTCGCCGATCCTGACGACAATCTCTGGGAAATTTATGCGTGGTCCGCAGGCGGCCCGATCGGTGACATCGACCCGCAATAGCAAGCGCAATCGGCCGGTCGTCCAACAATCCAACAAGGGGAAGGCAAGCAATATGAACGGGGATGACAAACAATTCGTAGTCGGCAGGCGTACCGTCCTGAAGGGCGGAGCCTTTGCCCTTGCTGCAGCAACGGCAGGGATCAGCGTGTTGGTGCCGCGTCAATCGAATGCCGCCGCATCCAAGGTCGTCATCAAATATGACTGGCTGATGAGCAATGGGCAGATCGGCGATATCGTCGCAGTCAAGCATGGGCTGTTCGAGGCCGAGGGTCTCGACGTCGAGTTTTCCCCTGGCGGTCCCAATTCGGCAACGGTGCCGCCTGTGATCACGGGTGATGCGCAGCTCGGTCAATTCTCGGATTCGGCGCAGCTCCTTCTTGCCCGGTCATCCGGCGTGCCGATCAAGATCTTCGCCTGCGGTTTCCGCATGGCGCCTTTCGCCTTCTATTCGCTGCCCAAGGCGCCGATCCGCACCGTCAAGGATATGGTCGGCAAGCGCATCGGCATCCAGCCGACGGCCCGTTATGTCCTTGATGCCATTCTGCTGAAGAACGATATCGATCCCTCGAGCCTGACCATCACCAATATCGGCTTCGACATGACGCCGCTGATGACCGGCCAGGTCGATGCCGTGACCGGATGGATCACCAACACGCAGGCCCTTTCCATCATCGGCCCCGACCGCATCGATCTGATGATGAAGGACACGGGCCTGCCGTCCTATGCCAACGTCTATTTCGCCACCGACGATGCCGTAACCGGCCATGCCGAGACACTGGCAAAGGTGCTGCGTGCCGTCGCCAAGGGCTGGGCCTGGACGCATGAACATCCTCAAGAGGCAGTCAAATTGACGGTAGAGGCCTATCCGCAACTCGATCTTGCCGTGGAGCTGCAGACGGTGCCGCGTATATTGTCGCTGAGCTTCGATGCGACAACAGGCAAGGATGGCTGGGGCAGCTTCGATCCGGCCGCTCTTGCCGAGCAGATTTCCGTCTACGACAAGATCGGCCAATTCAAGAGCGGCGCGCCGAAGCTGGAGGATTGCTATACGACTGCGATACTCGACATGACGGCGGGCGACCGTCCGAAGATTGCGTGAGAGCGGATTTGCCTGAAGCAGCGGCCATCGAAACCAGGGATTTGGCTGTCGGTTATGCCGGCGCTGTCGAGACGACCCGCATTCTGTCCGGCGTCGACCTCAGCGTCGGCAAGGGTGAGTTTCTGACCATTCTCGGTCCTTCCGGCTGCGGCAAGTCGACCTTGCTGCGTGCGGTGGCGGATCTTCTTCCGCCGCTTGACGGGCAGTTGTCGGTGCTCGGAAGGACAGCGTCGGAGGCGCGCCGGAGGCGCGAGGTCGCCTTCGTCTTTCAGGATGCAACGCTGTTGCCCTGGCGGACCGTGAGGGAGAATGTCGCGCTGCCGCTGCAGGTGGGGAAGAAGAGCGTCCCGCGATCGGTCGACCCGCGGCCCGACCATTGGATCGAACTGGTCGGCCTGTCGCATCTGGCCGACCGCTATCCGCATCAATTGTCCGGGGGCCAGCGCCAGCGCGTCGCCATAGCGCGCGCGCTTCAATGCGAGCCGGATATCCTGCTCATGGATGAGCCTTTCGGTGCGCTCGACGAGATCACCCGCGAACGACTGAACGACGAGCTTCTAGACGTCTGGCGCCGGACCGGCACGACCATCCTGTTCGTGACCCACAGCGTCATCGAGGCGATCTATCTCGGCGGACGCGTGCTGGTCCTGGCGGCCAATCCGGGCCGTGTCCAGGCGCTGATCGATCTTACGCCGCTGAAAGACGAGCGTGGCCTCTGTCGGCGCGAGAGCCTCGATGTCCAGGAGACCGCAGCCCATCTGCGCCAATTGCTGCAGCAGGGGAGTTCGGCTGCATGAGGCACCGTCCGTTGTCATTCACCGAGGCGATCGGCCTTCCTGTTATCGGCGCCCTTTCGCTGCTCCTTGCCTGGCAATGGCTGGTGCCGGCGCTCGGTATTCCCGGTTATATCGTTCCAACGCCGCTGGCGATCCTGCGCACGCTTGGCATCGAATGGCGCTTCCTTTTGTCCAATGCGATCCCGACATGGGGCGAGGCGGGCCTCGGCTTCCTCCTGGGCAATAGTCTCGCCGTGATCCTGGCGGTTGCCTTTGTCTATAATCCGCGGTTCCAGGCCGCCTATTTTCCCGTTGTCCTGCTCTTCAACACCATCCCGGTGCTAGCGCTCGCACCGATTATCATCCTGATCTTCGGCCTCGGCATGCTGCCAAAGGTCATCATCGCCGCTCTCATCTGCTTCTTCCCAACCCTGGTGAATACCGCCCGGGGCCTCAATCTGGCGACTGCGAGCGAGCTTGACCTGATGCACGTGCTTTCGGCGAGCGGGTGGGAGACCTTCTGGCGCTTGCGCGCCCCACGGTCTGCCCCCTTACTCTTTGCGTCGCTGCGCATTTCGGCGACCACCTGTGTGATCGGCGCGATTGTCGGGGAGTGGATCGGTTCGAACCAGGGGCTGGGTGCCGTCATCATCCAGTCGACATTCAACTATCAGGCGGAAAGGCTTTTTGCCGCCGTCGTGCTCGCCTCTTTCTCCGGCATCGTCTTTTATGCCGCTGTTGCCCAGATCGAGCGGATTTTCCGTCGGCTGCATCAGGGGCAAGGCTGAAACCTCGGCGCGAACGAACGCCGCCTGGGCAAACTGGAGGCGGCCGAAACGCTGACGCTTTCCAGGATATGGCAAGGCCTCCCGCTGATCTCTGCGGGAGGCCTTGCGCCTTGCTACTCGTCCGCGGTCTCCCGGATGTCGGAGAGATCGATGCCGTGAGTGTCGAACCACCAGTCGGGACTCATCTCTGGATGCCGGTCACGCAGACGCAGATATTTGGCGAGCAGCCGCTTCTGGCGCTCGACCTCTTCTGTGAAGAAAGGATGATCGAGCGTGCCGCCCATCTTGTGGATGCGACGGAGCAGTTTTCGCAAGACGTATCCCTGCTCCTTGTTGCCCGGCCGGTAGCCGCTTTCCACGATTGTCATGACCGTCTCGCACAGCGTTCCGAGCGCATCGTCTTGCGGCGTGCCGTTGACGATCATGTCGAGACGCTCGAGGCCGAAGCCGACGTCGATGCAGCTTCCAAGCGGATTGACGATGTTTCCGATCTCGACGCCGTCCTTATAGAACTCGGTGCAGTATCCGCTGATGCTGCCATCGCTCCACATGCATTCCGGATCCGGCGCGATGGGCACACGCCCGCCATAGAGCGGCGTCCATTCCACCAGACGATCCGGATGGATCGTCACATGATCCGGCACGAGCCCGAGCGTTCCCAGAAACTCGAGCCAGAAATCGATGGCGCTGCCGACGGTCATTTCCCTGAACGAGAAAAGGCCGAGCATGGTGAAATGGAGAAGATGAGTTCCGTCGCCGATCTCGTCGAGGTCGCCCATGCGCAGGCAAGCCTGGCTGTTTGCGACGGTTCCACTATGGGAGGGATCGGAGAAGAGGGGCTTGTACTGCTGCATTCCAGCGCTGCAGAAGAGCGTGGTATCGTCATGCGGCCGTACGGATTCGATGCGTATGAAATCAATGCCCTTGGAAAGGCAGAAGTCTTGATATTGCTGGATCAGGCGTCCCGCGGTGACATAGGCAACCTCCTTCGTTGTTCGTGCCTTCGGAAAATATAGAGGTCTCCGGCGCGCAGGGCAATCCGCTGCTATCGGAGATAAGCCGGATCGGCGCTATTGATCATTGTCTCACTTGAGACTAAATATAACATCAAGTGAAAAGGACCGTGACCATGATGGGATTTGCAGTCATCGCCGATGTTCTCGGATTGCCCGCCAGGGAGCCGGCGTCGCGTTCGGCCTTCGGCCTGCTCTCAAGCATCGAGGAAGGTTTGCCGGTCAAGGCGCTTGATCGCATGGCGCTGCTCCTGGCACCTGATGATACCCAGTTCAAATACCGGCTCGTTCCAAAGGCCACCTATGAGCGGCGCAAGTCCAAGCATCGGCTCTCTTCCGACGAGGGCATAAAGCTCGCGCGTCTGGCGCGCGTCTGGGGATCGGCGCTCGATGTCTGGCAGACCGAGACCGAGGCACGTGATTTCCTGTTTCGTCCGCATGCGATGCTGGAGGACAGGCGGCCGATCGACGTGGTCATCCAGAGCGAGATCGGCGGCGAACTCGTGCTCGATATCCTCGGAAGCCTGAAATACGGCAGTGCTGCGTGAACGCACAGCATCTCGACCGCACGCTGACATCCGTCCGCATCGGAGATCCCAACGGAACCTATCCGATCTTCGACGCCACCGGCTCGACCATCGCGCCAGGGCGGTGGAACACTTTGGGCAGCCCGATCATCTACACGAGTGAACACTATTCGACAGCGCTGCTGGAAAAGCTCGTCCATGGCAGCGGGCGGCTGCCGCCCAACCAGCACTATGTCACGATCACCCTGCCGCGTGGGCTAAGCTACGAGGTCTTCTCCGAGCCCGCGCTGCCCGGCTGGGACAGCATGCCGGCAAACGTCAGCAAGGCTTTCGGCGAACGCTGGTACCAGGAAAAACGCAGCGCCATCCTGCTGGTCCCAAGCGTTGTCGCCCGCGTCGACAACAACATATTGATCAACCCGGCCCACCCGGAATTCCCGTCGATCACCACCAGCCTCCACCAACCCGTCTTCTGGGATCGCCGATTGTTTGGCATATGATGAGGTTGGTGGTTCACACCTCCCGCCGCGGCGAGCGGGCCATCAGCCTGGCATAGGCGATGGCCGAGAGCATGTTGACGTGGTTGGCCTTGCCGGTGCCGGCGATGTCGAAGGCGGTGCCGTGATCGACCGAGACGCGGTCGATCGGCAGGCCGAGCGATACGTTGACCGCGGTGTCGAAGGCGACGAGCTTGATCGGGATATGGCCCTGGTCGTGATACTGGGCGATGACAAGATCGAAGGCGCCGTTATAGGCGCGGGCGAACACCGTATCGGCCGAGATCGGCCCGACGACGTCGATGCCTTTTGCCTGCGCCTGCTCGACGGCGGGCGCCAGGAATTCCATGTCTTCGGTGCCGAACAGGCCGTTTTCGCCGCAATGCGGGTTGAGGCCGGCGACAGCAATGCGCGCCTTGCGGCCGAGCCGCAGGAAATGATTGTGGCCGGCTTCGATGGTGGCGAGCACCCTCTCGGTCTTGGCGCGCTCGATCGCACCCTTCAGCGAGATATGGGTCGAGACGTGGATGGTGTTCAGCCGCTCGGAGGCAAGCAGCATGAAGGAGCTCTTCGAGCCGGTGAGATGCGCGAGAAGCCCGGTGTGGCCGTCATGGTGATGGCCGGCGAGGTTCATCGCCTCCTTGTTGATCGGCGCGGTGACGATGACATCCGCTTGCCCCGACATGGCGAGATCGACGGCGCGGGTGATATAGCGCACCGAGGCATCGCCGGCGACGGGGCTGACCTTGCCGATCTCGGGTAGGGCCGCGCCGAGCGCGACCTCGTCGACGGCGATCCTGTCGTCACTGGGTGCATCGGCGGGCCCGAACCGCAGCCCGGCGCCGGTGACGCGGTCGGCGCGCTCCAGCGCTTCGACATTGCCGACGATCACGAAATCACGGCGCTCTTCCCTCGTAAGGGCTGCCAAGGCCTTGACGATCACCTCGGGGCCGACGCCGGCCGGATCGCCGAGCGTCACGGCGACTTTCGCATTTCTGTCCATCGATCAAGTCCCTTCTAAAAAACCTTACCGCTTAAAAGGCAGCAGCATAAATCGCGCGAATGTCGGCGCGAGACAGATCTCGCGGATTGTTATCGAGCAGACGGCGAATGGCAAAGGCGTCGTCGGCCATGGCGTCGAGATCGGTTTCCGGCACGCCGAGGCCGGAAAGCTTCATCTCGATGCCGAGTTCGGCGCAGAAGGCGTAAGCCGCATCGAAGACGGAGGTGATGTTCCCGGAGGTTTCACGCCCAAGCGCTTCCATCACCGCCTTGGTTTTCTCAGGCGCCGACGGTGTATTGAAGGCGAGAACATGCGGAAAAATCAGCGCATTGGCCGCGCCATGGGCCACATGCCAGCGCGTGCCGAGGGGATAGGCAAGCGCATGGCCGCCGGCGGTATTGACCGGGCCGAGGCAGAAACCGCCGTAGAGCGAGGCGAGCGAGAGGCCGGCGCGCGCTTCGGCGTCGTTGCCGTCCTTGACGGCGCGGGCGAGATATTTGCCGACGAGGCGCGTTCCCTCGATCGCATAGATGTCGACCATCGGATGGGCCTTGCGGTTGGTGAAGGCCTCGACGCAATGGGCCATGGCATCGACGCCAGTTGCCGCCGTCGTGCGGGCAGGGACGCTGAAGGTCAGAGCCGGATCGATGACGGCGATGTCGGCCAACATATGCAGGCTTTCCACCGCAAGCTTTGCCATCGTCGCGGGGTCGGTGACGAGCGCGCGAATGCCGGCCTCGCTGCCGGTGCCCGATGTGGTTGGCACCTGGGCAAGCGCTACCTTGCGCGGCCCATGCACCTTGTTCGGACCGACGACCTCGTGCAGCGTCTGGGTGGAGCCGGCAAGCACTGCCGCAAGTTTTGCCAGATCCATGGCGCTGCCACCGCCGAAGCCGACGATCAGCTCGGCATCGGCGGCGTTTGCCGCCGCCAGGACTTTTTCGAGATTGGCTGTATCCGGTTCGGGCGTCACGTCGGCAAAGACCGTAACCTCGCCCTTCAGCTCCAGCACGTCGATGCGCGAAGCGTTGAAGGCATCGGAGATGACGAGCGTGCGCCGATAGCCCTTTTCATCAGCCCATTTGCCGAGCTTTCCCGCCGTGCCGACGCCGAATTCGATCCGATGCGGCCGAACTATCGTGATTGGCGAATCCAAGCTGGCCATGAACCAGTCCTCCCTGCAAGATCTTGCGGCAATATCCTCGCCCTCTTTAATGTAAAGTTGTAAGATCAATGTCAAGCCAGCATTCCAAAGGGCGGAATTTTTTATCTTTCGATGCGCGATCTGTCGCGCTTCAGGCTAGCGTAGACGTGTAGCTATCGATAAAAATATCAATGTGTTATAAGAACTGCATCGATGAAAACAGCATTTCAGGCACAGCTGGTCATCATCTTTGCTACGGCGGCGAATAATCCGATCCTGTTGTCAATTTCTGCCGCCAGTAAACCCACAGCCGTTGGCATCCTGCATCTTTTCGCAAGCGATCGGACGCAGGTTTCCAATTTCCCGGCTACCGCTGTGCTTACGGCAGGGATTGCGGAGCGAGGCTGATATATTTGATGGCGCGCCGGTAATAGGTGTAGGCGATATGGACTGTGCCGTCGCCGCCCTGGACAATCGAGGGATAGGAGAATTCGCGGTTCAGCGAATCCTTCGAATTGTTGCTCAGGCAGAGACCGTCGCCGGTATCGAGATCCACGCGATGCGGAAAGCTCTTGCCGCCATCCCTTGATATCGCAAGGCTCAGCGGCGCACGCGGAACACCCCAGACGGCCTTGCGGAGGTTGCCCGCAACAACAGCGGTCTCTTCAGCTTCGCCGCCTTCGATTTCGTCATAGAGGGACTGGCGCCGCGCATCCGACATGGCGGCATTCGAATGGTTGTAAACCATTGCGATTGCTCCGTCATTCAGGATTGCGGCCTGGATCGAGGAGTTGTTGTTCGGCAGGTCAGCGGCCTCGGGTGCGCTCCAGGTCTCGCCGCCGTCGGATGATCGGCTGGACAGGATGTTTTCGGCGAAACGATTGCGGTAGAAGGCGATCATCCCGTCGCCGCCAAGCGACAGGATGTTCATGTGCACCGCGCCGATACTGTCTGGAATATCGTGCATTTGCCAGCTCGCACCGCCATCACGTGACATCAGCACGGCTGCCGTATCGGCATCGCCGCTCCAGCGCTGGCCGTTCAGGCCGACGCAGCGGAAGACCGGAAGCAGCCAGTCGCCCCGACCGTTCACGACGATCTGCTGGCGAACGAAGGTGCCAGGGCTGTCGCAGAGGATTTGGACCGGGCCGAAGGTCTGGCCGCCATCGCTTGAAATCCGGCATTTGACAACAGAACCGTCCTGATTTCCGGAAGTCTGCGAGGTATAGAGCAGCCATACTTTTCCGTCCGGAGCGTTGAAAATCAACGGGTTCTGTTCGGATTTCTCCGGGTCGTCGCTCAACTTTTCAGGTTCCGACCAGCGCTCGGAGCCAAGTGTCAGCCGCGACATGTAAATCGAAATGTCGCCCATGCCCTCCATCGTGCCGCCGAACCACACGCAGGTCAGCGTGCCGTCGGGCAGAAAGGCGAGATTTGCGGCATGGTTCTGGATGCAGGGGGAGGGCAGATAGGCCTCCGCGCGACCCTCGACAGTGGGGTGAGAGGTGATGGTCCCGGTCATCAGGGCCGGAACGGCTTCCGGAGGCAGGCCGGTGAAACTCATGGCGGATCTCCTCAAGGCAGCTTGGCATAGCTTTCGGCGAGTGCGGCATAGTCGGCATCGCCGAGCGGCATCAACGGCGCGCGCGTGCGCTTCCACGCGGGATTGCCGGTCTTCAGCCCCACCATCGCCTTGATGGTCGGGATCTGGACGTAGGAATTGGAAAGCGTGCGATAGGCATTGATGCGGGCCTGTGCCGTCTCGACGTCGGCGGCGCGCGCCTCGTCATGGACGTGGTCGTAGACGGTGCGCAACGAATTCGCCACGAGATTGGACGTTGCGGTGATGCAGCCGGCGCCGCCCGCTTTCAGCAGCGGCAGCAACAGCGGGTCGGCGCCCGCCAGCACCGAAAAACCGGGATAGGCGCCGATGATCGCCTGCATGTTGTTGAAATCGCCGGCAGATTCCTTGATGCCGACGACCGTTTCCGGGAACGCCGCAATCAGCCGTCCGATCAGCGGAATGGACAGCGGCACGCCTGAGACCTGCGGAATATGATAGAGGATGACCTGCAGCCGCGTGTCGGCCACCTTTTCCAGCACCTGCGAATAGGCGGCGAAGAGACCGTCGTCAGAGACGCCCTTGTAGTAGAAGGGCGGCAGCATCACCACCTTGGTGACGCCAAGCGACAGCGCGTGCCGGGTCAGTTCCACGGTCTCGGGAATGGCGACGACGCCCGTGCCTGGCAGAAGCCTGTCAGCAGGAATGCCGGCCTCAAGTGCTGCTTCCAGAATGGCGCGGCGCTCGGCTCCGGAGAAGGAATTGGCCTCGCCCGTGGTTCCGAGCAGCGCCACGCCGTGGCATCCCTCGGCCAGCAACTGCCGGCAATGATCGGTGAATAGTGCGAAATCCGGCCTGTTGTCCGCCGTCAGTGGCGTTGCGGAGGCGCTGAAAACGCCTGTAATCCTGTGATCGCTCATTTCGCCCTCCTCGGCGCGTCCTGTCTGGGGATCCGTGTTCGAACCGGCCGGCTGCGCATTCCAATTGTCATTCGTCTGTCGCGATGGAGTGCAAAGAACTTTTCCATCGCCGCGCTTTTGTCAAGAAGACAAAATGCTGTGATGCAGCTTCGAAAAGTTATCTATCTGTTATAACTTATATATTTTTAGAGGAAAATTTTGTTGGGATCGAAATTGCGATTTTTTGTTGACATATTTACAATAACGAGAGAACGATACGGAACGGATTGTGCTGCGCCTGGCAGGTGCAGGGAGAGCGCTGCCGAATTCACTCTGGGAGGAATGCCATGTCTGATCAATCGGATAAAACCAATATATCACGTCGTAACGCGCTGAAGCTCGGCCTTGCAGCCGGCGTCGGCCTCACCGTATTCGGGATGAATGCCCGCATCGTTATGGCCGATGAAGGCCAGGTCCTGAAGGTCGCAAATCCGGCCTTCGACCAGGACTGGTCGCCGCTGCGCGGCGGCGGCAGGACGTTCCGCTGGAATTCGATCTGGTGGGCATCGCCGATGTATTTCGACAGCCAAGGCAATATTAAGCCCTACGTCTTCACCAGCTGGGAATCGGCCGACAACACTGTCTGGACCTTCAAGCTCGACCCGAAGGCTGTCTTCTCCGACGGCAGCAAGATCACCTCGGCCGATGTCAAGGGGTCGTGGGAAGTCTCCTCGATGCCGAACACCAAGAACCAGCGCGCCGACCAGGTGCTGAGCAGGGTCAAGGGTTACGCCGAAATCGCCGCCGGCTCCGGCAACGAGCTCACAGGTGTCGCGACACCCGACGAGGGAACGGTCGTCGTGACGCTGGCTGCTGCAGACCCGATCTTCTTCATGCGCCTTGCAAACCACATCGCGCCGATCACCAAGGCGTCCCAGTCGCGCGGCAGCGACGGCGAGGAGATCATCGACTGGTACAAGCCTGACAGTAAGCCGGTCTTCTCCGGACCCTTCAAGTTGACGAGCCTCGATATCGATGCCGGCAAGCTTTCTTTCGAGCCGAATGAGAACTTCTTCGGACCGAAGCCAAAGCTTGCCCGTATTGATATCACCTCGATCGAGGACAATGTCACCGCGACCTCGCTCATCAAGTCGGGCGAGTTCAACGCCCATACCGAACTGATCACCTCGACCATTATCCAGGATCTCGGCCCGGAATTTTCCGCCGGCCCGCTGATCCCGACCAGCCAGCACTTCTGGTTCAACATCTCTCGTGCGCCGATGGACGATCCGAAGGTTCGCCAGGCTCTGATCATGGCTGTCGATCGCGATGGCCTGTTCAAGGCTTCCTATCCCGACGGGCCGCATAAGAAGGCGGACCAGATCCTCAACTCGGTCCCGGGTGCGGAGAATTCCGGCTTCGAGCCCTATCCCTATGATCCGGAGGCTGCCAAGAAGCTGCTTGCGGAATCGACCTATGGCGGTCCGGAGCGCCTGCCGAAGATCCTCTTCGTCGGCATCTCGGGGCCGGCCATTCAGGCTGCCGCTCAGTTCATTGCCGAGCAGTGGCGCCAGAATCTCGGCATCACCGCCGTCGACATGAAGCCGCAGCAGGACTCCTATGCCGGTCCGGATCAGAACTCGGTCCAGATCTTCCGCGACGACGTCGGCACACGCGTGCCGGATGCCGTCTCCTATCTGGCAGGCAGCATCGCCTCGACCTCGTCGAACGCGCAGAACAAGCTCGGCGGATACAAGAACGACAAGGTCGACAGTGCCCTTGCCGAAGCGACGACCAAGGCTGCGGATGATCCGCAGCGAATCGCTCTCGCGCAGGAAGCTCAGAAGGCGTTCCGCGAGGATTGGGCGTTCATTCCATGGTATTCTCAGGCGATGTCGCGCTGGGCCACCAAGGACGTTAAGGGCCTGGAAAAGAACCTTGACTGGCAGGTCGTCGAACCCTGGAACATTTCCATCGGTTGATCGGTCGGAAACCGTCCCTGTCGGCAATAAACCGCGCGAAGGCCGCAAGGCCTTCGCGCAAGTTTCAAGAAGAAGAGATGCGATCGCAGCCAACAGCGGGAACGCATCGAACAACAGGTGGGAGGTGGCCTTGCTGCGCTACGTGCTAACCCGATTTGCCATCTGGATTCCGTCCGTTCTCGTGGTGATGCTGGCGGTTTACGCGCTGGCCTTCTATGGCGCCGGCGATCCGATCAAGCTGATCTTCCTGCGCGCGCCGGGCGACGTTGCCTATAATCCGCAGCGCATCGAAGCCATTCGCGAAAGTGCCGGCCTCAACAAACCCTTCATCGTCCAGTTCGGCCTTTACATCTGGAACCTGCTGCACGGCCAATTCGGCAGCTCGCTGACATCGGGCCGTTCCGTCTGGGCTATGGTCTCGGCTGCCGCACCCGTCTCCTTCCAGCTTGCCCTCTGTTCCATCATCCTGACCGCCGTCGTCGCGATCCCGCTCGGCATGATCGCCGCGCTGAACCAGAATTCGCGCATCGACTATGCCATTTTAGGCTCCGCACTCTTCCTCTGGGCGATCCCGGCCTATGTCGCCGGTCCGCTGCTGATGGTCGGCCTCATCGTGCTGCTGCCGGGTGCGAGCGTGCCCTACGGCTGGGGCGGCATCCTCGATGTCCGTATCCTGCTGCCGCTGCTCGTCCTTTCCTTCCAGCCGATCGCGTTGATCGTTCGCCAGACGCGTGCCGCCGTCATCGAGGTGCTGTCGGAGGATTTCGTCCGGACCGCCCGCGCCAAGGGCGTGCCCGAGATCATCGTGGCGTTGCGCCATATCCTGCGGCCGGTGCTGACGCCCGTCGTCACGCAGCTCGGCCTGATCATGATCACCATCGTCAACGGCGCAATCTTCGTCGAACTCGTCTTCGGCCTGCCGGGCCTCGGTCGGTTGACAGTGCAGGCGCTGATCAATTCCGATTATCCCGTCATTCTGGCGATCACGCTGATCGGATCGTTCCTGGTGATGGTCTCGAACCTCCTGGTGGATGTGCTCTATCCGCTGCTCGATCCACGCGCCAATGATTCAAGAAGGAGCCGCTGACCATGTCCGCCATCCCTCTTTCCACCATCGAAACCGTCGAAGAACCGGTCAGCCTGTGGCGCGACGCCTGGTATCGGTTGAAGCGCAACCGGCTCGCCATCTTCGGCCTTGTCGTCGTCGTGATCCTCGCCTTCACAGCGATCTTCGGGCCTTACCTCACGCCTTATGATTATCTGAGCCAGGATCTCAACGCCCGCAACGTCCTGCCGTCGATGAGCCACCTCTTCGGAACCGACGATCTCGGCCGCGACGTCTTCAGCCGTGTGGTCTTCGGCACGCGCACCGCTTTCCTCGTCGCCGTCATCGTCACCGTCTTTGCCGTGCTGATCGGTCTCGTGCTCGGTGCCGTCGCCGGTTTCTTCGGCAATCCGTTCGATCGCGCCATCATGTGGCTGACCGACGTGACGATGTCGGTTCCCAACCTGCTGCTCGTCGTCGTCATCAACGCGTCGTTGAAGTCACCAATCAGCAAATGGATGGAGGCGCGTTACCTCGCGACCCTCAATCCCTTCTACCGCGAAACTATGTGGGTGGATTTCATTCTCGTCTTCGGGTCGATGGCGCTGATCTCCTGGCCGCCTTACGCCCGTCTCGTCCGCGCCCAGGTGCTGTCGATCCGCAGCCGGCCCTATATCACAGCGGCCCAGGCGCTCGGCCTGTCGAACTGGATCATCATCAAGCGTTATGTCATTCCGAACGCGCTGGGGCCCTTGATCGTCTCGGTCAGCGCCGGTCTCGGTACGGCGATGGTGCTGGAAAGTGCTTTCAGCTTCCTTGGCGTCGGGGTCAATCCGCCGACGCCGAGCTGGGGCAACATGATCTCAGACGGCCTGCGTGTTTGGCAACACTATCCCCACCTTCTCGCCGCTCCGGCGGCCGTGCTCGGCCTTGCCTCGGTTGCCTTCAGCTTCCTTGGCGACGGTCTCAACGACGCGCTCAATCCGCGGGGCAGCAAATGATGGACACGAAAAACACCAACCGCCTGCTCGATGTCAGGGGCCTCACAGTCGAAATCGATGGCCGCAACGGCCCCGCCATCGTCGTCGACGGCATCGATCTCCATGTCGACAGGGGCGAGACCCTTGGCGTCGTCGGTGAGTCCGGCTGCGGCAAGAGCCTGACGATGCTGAGCCTGATGCGGCTCCTGCCAAACAAGATCAAAGTCACCAAGGGATCGGCCACATTCGACGGCCGCGACCTGCAGACGATGTCGAATAGAGAGCTGCGCAAGGTGCGCGGCGGCGAGATCGGCTTCGTCTTCCAGGATCCGATGACCTCGCTCAATCCGGTGATGCGCGTCGGTGACCAAATCTGCGAGCCGCTGATCTATCACCGCGGAATGAAAAAGGCGGAGGCCCGCAGACGTGCGGTTGAGCTTCTGCGCCTTGTCGGTATTCCTGGCCCGGAAGAGCGCCTGCAGGCCTATCCACACGAACTTTCCGGCGGCATGCGCCAGCGCGTGATGATCGCAATCGGCCTTGCCTGCAATCCGAAGCTTTTGATTGCCGACGAGCCGACGACGGCGCTCGACGTCACCATTCAGGCGCAGATCGTCGATCTGGTGAAGGATCTCAGGACCAAGCTCGGCATGTCGGTCGTCTGGATCACCCATGACCTGGCGCTGATCGCCGGCCTCGTCGATCGCGTCGCCGTGCTTTATGCCGGCACGGTGGTCGAAGATGCGCCGGTCGACGAGCTCTATGCCCGCCCGAGCCATCCCTATACGCGCGGCCTGCTGTCCTCGATCCCGAAGCTCTCGGACCCGCCGGCAAGCCGGCTGAGCTCGATCGGCGGTACGCCGCCGGAGCCTGGCCGCCGGCCGAAGGGCTGTCCGTTTGCGCCGCGCTGCCCGCTTGCCGAAAACATCTGCCACGAAAAGGTGCCGCAGCTCGAACCGCTGAGCGGCAGCAGCAATCACCGCGCTGCCTGTTTCGTCGTCCAGAGAATGCAGGAGGCCGCATGATGGGTGCTCAACCGCTGCTCAAGGTCGAAAACTTGGTCAAGCATTTCCACGTCAAGCTCGGCGCCTTCGGTGAGCGTTCGGCGACCGTCTATGCGCTCGACAATGTCAATCTCGACATCATGGAAGGCGAGACGCTGAGCCTGGTCGGCGAATCCGGCTGCGGCAAGTCGACGACCGGTTTCACCATTCTCAACCTCTACAAGGCGACCAGCGGCAAGGTCGTCTACAAGGGCCAGGATCTCGCGACGCTCGATGAAAAACAGATGCGGCCCTTCCGCCGTGACCTCCAAATCGTCTTCCAGGACCCGTATTCGACACTCAATCCGCGCATGACGGTGGGCGAGGCGATCGGCGAGCCGATCCTCTTCCACAAGCTTTGCACCAAGGCGGAACTGAAGGAGAGGGTGGCGACGCTGCTCACCGATGTCGGCCTGTCCACGCGGTTTGCCCAGCGTTACCCCCACGAGCTTTCCGGCGGACAGCGCCAGCGCGTCGTCATTGCCCGCGCGCTCGCCTGCCAGCCGAAATTCATCGTCTGCGACGAGGCGATTTCGGCGCTCGACGTGTCGATCCAGGCCCAGATCATCAACTTGCTGCTCGATCTGCAGGACAAATACGGGCTGACCTATCTCTTCATCGCCCATGATCTCGCCGTCGTGCGCCACATCAGCACCCGCGTCGGCGTCATGTATCTCGGGCGGCTCGCCGAACTTGCCACCCGCGAGGAACTCTTCGACAATCCGCTGCATCCCTATACCAGGGCGCTGCTGTCGGCCGTTCCGGAGACCGATCCCGAGCATGAGCGCACACGTCAGCGCCAGATCCTGCAGGGTGACGTGCCGAGCCCGCTGAACCCGCCGTCGGGCTGCCGTTTCCACACGCGCTGCCCAATCGCCATGGATGTCTGCAGCAAGGTCATTCCCGCGTGGAAGGAGGCGAAGCCCGGCCACCTCGTCGCCTGTCACGCCGTCAACACCGGACAGACCGCATGACGCTGAAGGCCGTTATCGTCGCCGATGATCTGACGGGTGCGCTCGATACCGGAACGCCCTTCGTCGAAGCCGGCCTTTCGGTTGCGGTCGCCGTCGATGTCGAGGCCGCAGAGGATGCGATCGCCACAGGCTGTGACGTTGTTGTTATCAATACCGCCTCTCGCGCGCTCGGCGAACCGGAAGCTGCCGAGAGGGTCCGCTTCGCGACCGCGGCACTTCGTGGCGTGAAGCCCGCGGTCGTGATGAAGAAGATCGACTCCCGGCTGAAGGGCAATGTCGCGGCGGAAAGCCTGGCGCTGGCCGATGCGCTCGGCATGGAGACTATCCTCGTGGCGCCCGCCATTCCCGATCAGGAGCGTGTGACCTGTAGAGGCTGTGTCGTCGGCCGCGGCGTCGACAAGCCACTGCCGATCGCCGATCTGTTCGAGGGCCGTGCGGGCAATGTTGCCGTTGCCGATGCGGAGGACGATAGTGATCTCGACCAGATCGTTGCCGATCATGACTGGCGGCTGACGCTTGCGGTCGGCGCACGGGGTCTGGGTTCCGCACTTGCCCGTCAACTCGGCGAGACGGGGCGGCAATCGGTGCCGGAGTTTGCGGCGACCCGGCGTACCCTGTTCGCCTTTGGCTCGCGCGACCCGATTACCGCTACCCAGATGGACCGGCTCGAAGCCTCGGGCGTTCTGCGTATGGTGGTTGACGCGCCGATGGGGCAGGTCGAAGGCGGGGAGGGCATGGCGCTGCCGGCGTTGCTGCGCTGCACCGGCGATATGGCAACCGATCCGGCACTTGTCGCCCGCCATTTTGCGGCTGGCGTCAAAACGGCCATCGACGATACCAGGCCTGACATGCTGATGGTTGGAGGCGGCGATACAGCGCTTGCCGTTTTCCAGGCGCTTGATGTCAGGGTGCTGGTGCCGAAGGGCGAAATCGAAGCTGGCGTGCCGTGGTTCGAAGTCACGGCAGCCGACGGGCGGCATTTTCGGTGCGCCGTGAAGTCGGGGGGCTTCGGCAATCCCGATAGTTTGCTAAGACTGGTTCTTTGGAATCGGGCGGCATAGTAAGATACCGCCGGGGAGAATGACGTGGCTGAAGTGAATGGCGAATCTTTGAACGCGGAAGCCGGCCCACCGGGCAAGCCCGAACGCGGCAAGGCCGTCAAGCTGGTCGATCGCGTCTTCGACCAGTTGCTCGAGCGTATCCGCGGCGGAAATTATCCGCCGGATTCCCGCCTTCCCGGCGAGCATGAGCTTGCCTCGATGCTGGGTGTGTCGCGGCCGATCGTCCGCGATGCGCTGGCGCGCCTGCGCGATCAGGGCATGGTCTATGCCCGGCAGGGCGCCGGCACCTTCGTCAGTGCGCATGGATCGCCGACGACGCAGCTTGCCTATTCACCGGTCAAGACGATCGCCGACATCCAGCGCTGCTACGAGTTCCGCCTGACGATCGAGCCGGCGGCGGCCTATTTTGCCGCAAAACGCCGCAATGAGCAGGCCATTCAGAAGATCGCCAGCGCGCTTGCGGATCTGCGTGAGGCGACCAGCCACCAGCTTCATCGCACCGACGCCGATTTTCTCTTCCACCGCGCGGTGACGGAGGCTGCCAACAATCATTATTACACGGCCTCGATCGATGCGCTGAAGGCCCATATCGCCGTTGGCATGCATCTCCACGGCCTCTCTTTGCTCGGCCCTCGCCAAGGGTTGGAACAGGTCTACGAAGAGCACAACGCCATCTACAAGGCGATCGCCGATGGCCGGCCTGACGATGCACAAAGACTGATGAAGGCGCATCTCGAAGGCTCCCGGGACCGTCTGTTCGAGGGCAGGGTGCTCGACCTATCCTTCTGACGCGCATCCCCAGCGGCTATCAACTCAAAAATGGTAGAGAGTTCATGCCCTTAACTCGGGATGTCTCCTTCGTCGTCGATTGTCAGCCGGATTTCTGCTTCTTGATGATGCTGATGTTGCCGCTTACTTCGAGGATCGCAAATTTTATCTCCCCCACGCTCTCGATGCCTTCCTGGCTTCGAGCCGCTTGCATGACGTCTTCCTTCTGCAGCCGGGCGCCTCTGAGTGCGCGTTCGTCGTAGACGCCATCCGTCACCAGAATGGTTGGAACGCCATCGATGATATGAGCTGCGCGAGGCCACCACCTCTTCACGTAAGACAGGCCGATGTCGGTCGTAAACAGTGTGAGGATCAAGATGACGGCGTTGGTGATCGAGAAGTCATCGCCTAGCATCGCCTGCTGGGTGGTTTCGGAGATCACCAGCACGATCACCAGATCGAACGGTGTCATCTGGGCCAATGTCCGTCTTCCCGACAAGCGGATGATCACGAGCAAGGTGAAATAGATTGCCAGTCCGCGTAATACCGCGTCCACCGTGCTGTCCTCATGGAAAGATGAAAGTGGATTGGGTGCGGGTCTCTCCGCCCATGCCAATGGTGGCGCGAAGAGGGCCGGGGAGTTGCGTTTGCAGACGGAAGACGATCTGCGTCGGCCCTGCCGGGTCGGCGGGGAACACGTAGCCTATCCGGCCCGCGCGCGCGAAGGTCGCTTTTTGGGGCGGGTCGACGCCCTGGATCGAAAAGGTTTGAAGAAAGGCGGGATCTATCGTGAAGATCCTGTCTTCGGACGACGGCGTGAAGGTCACCGTCATATCCTCGGGAGCATTCCATCGGGAGATGACGGGAAAATCCACGGATCCTTCGGGCAGTATGAGTGTTTGCCGCGAAAACGGACCGCCTCTTCCAAGCAGACCCAACAAGCAGGACACCAGAAGAAGCGTGAACACGATCCAGGAAATACGTTGAACAGCCCAGAACCTTTGCTGAAATTCGCTATGATCGAGCACGCCTTCCGGCAGCGCGGGCAATTTGTCTATCTTTCCCATGCCGCCGCCCTGTGCGTCTTGCGGAGAGCTTCGCTCGGAGGCAACCGTTTTCGGCAATGAGGGGGCCGTGGCCGTATACATCGGATGGGTAGCAGTCCAGGCGTCTTCGCCGATCAAGGGAACGAAGAGCACCCCGCCGAGATCTTCTTCCTCGAATGCGGTGGCGCCGGCGCGCGTGAGGCGTTTCAGGCGCTGCCCATCGCCGCGGCCGACCGGAATGATGAGCCGCCCTCCGAGCCCCAGTTGTTCCTTCAAGGCGGTTGGCACCTCTGGTGCGCTCGCAGAAACAATAATGGCATCGAAGGGGGCGGCTTCCGCCCAGCCCCTGCTGCCATCGCCCACGCGAACGTCAATGTTGCGGTATCCCAGTTTCTCGAACCGTTCCTTGGCCTCGAGCGCCAGTATTTCATGGCGCTCGATGGAGTAGACATGCCTGGCTATCCGGCTCAGAAGGGCTGAAGCGTAGCCGGAACCTGTTCCGACCTCGAGCACCGTGTCGCCGGCATCCAGTTTGGCCTTTTCGAGCATCAAAGCCACGATAAACGGCTGCGAGATTGTCTGGCCTTCGCCGATCGACAGGGGCGCATCCTCATAGGCGAATTCCTCGGAGCCCGGAGGAACGAATTTTTCGCGCGGCACCGTGCGCATCGCTTCGGTCACACTTGGATCGCGAATGCCACGACGCGTAACGTGGTGCTCCACCATGCGATCTCGGATGCGCGTCATGTCCATGGATCAGTTCCACTGTCGCCGACTGCACCTTGGAAAACTTCCGGGTGGTGCAGAATGTAAAACAAATGGGCGACCGGGGAGTTCCTGAGAGGCGCAGGTTTTCAGCAAAGACGTCCTCCACGAGTTCATGACCTTCAATGCCGGAATAAGCGGCGCTTTATTGGACTTCTCCCGGCATCAAGAATAACATTAGCGGAAACAAATATTGAAGCGATGTCACCGTAGATGGCTGAATTGCCCGTCCAACGCCGACTTGCCGCCATCGCTGTCGCCGATGTCGTCGGATACTCGCGGCTGATGGGTGCCGACGAGAATGGAACGCTGGCGGCACTGAGGCAGCTTCGGACTGAGATTCTCAACCCCACGGTGCGTGAACATGGCGGGCGCATCGTCAAGGTGATGGGCGACGGGGTGCTCGTGGAGTTCGCCAGTGCGGTGAACGCCGTCACCGCGGCGATCGAACTGCAGAACAAGATGGCGCAGGCCAACGAGCCAATGCCCGAGAACCGCCGCATCGTGCTGCGCATCGGCATCAATCTGGGCGACGTCATCGGGGATGGCAGCGATATCTATGGCGACGGCGTCAACATCGCCACGCGGCTGGAAGCACTGGCCGAGCCAGGCGGAGTTTGCATCTCGGGCAAGGTGTTCGACGACGTGCGGGACCGGGTGACCGTGCGGTTTCGCGACTTGGGAGAGAAAACACTCAAGAACATCGCTCGGCCGGTGCGCGCTTATGCTCTGAACACTGCGCCCGCGCCAGCGATCCCACCTGTCGCCCACGGGATGTTTCCGTCGCTCGCCGTCCTGCCGTTTGAAAACATGAGCGGTGACCCCGAACAGGAATACTTCGTCGACGGTATCGTCGAGGACATCATCACGGCCCTCAGCCGTTTCAAGTCGTTCGCGGTGATCGCCCGCAATTCGAGCTTCGTATACGAAGGCCATGCCGTCGACGTGCGACAGATAGCCAAGGAACTGGGTGTTCGCTACGTCCTTGAAGGAAGCGGCCGGCGAGCCGGCAACCGGCTGCGCATCAGCGCACAATTGGTGGATGGAATTTCAGGAGCGCACATATGGGCGGACAAGTTCGACGGGGCCTTCGAGGACGTGTTCGACGTACAGGATCGGATCACGGAAAGCGTGGTCGCGGTGGTCGAACCAAAAATCCAGCGAGCCGAAATCGAGCGCTCACGTCGTGAGCGGCCCGAGAGCCTTGATGCATACGATCTCTATCTACAGGCATTGCCGGATGTGTTTGTCTCGCGGCCCGATGCCAATGCGCGTGCGATCGTGCTGCTGGAGCGGTCGATTGCCCTCGATCCGGGCTTCGCACCCGCCCTGGCGATGACCGGTCAAGCCTATCTGTTGCGGGTAGCCATGCAGTTTCCCGGAGCGTCGAACGCCGATGCGGAACGTGCGCTAGCGGTGGCCCGGGCGGCACTGGCGATTGCCCGCGACGACGCGATGGTGCTGAGCTATGGCGCCTTCGTACTGATCCACATGGGGGGCGACTATCACACTGGGATTGCCTTGCTGCGGCGGGCGATCTCGGAAAATCCCAACAACGCGATGGTCCTGCAACAAGCGGGCGTCGGAGCGCTGTTGGGTGGCGATCTCGGCGAGGCCGCTGACTATCTGCAACGGGCGCTGCGGCTCAACCCGAATGAACTCGGGACGCATTGGCAGTTGACCGGCATGGCGCATATCCGTATGGCCGAAGGGCGCTACGAGGAGGCACTGGATTGGGCGATGCGCTCGCAAGCGGTCAATTCAGGGTACGACGCCAATCATTGGATGCTGATCGCCGCCAATGCTTACCTCGGACACATGGATGAAGCGCGCAAGCACCTTGCTGCGCTTGAGAGCATTTCGCCCGGCGTCAACCTCGCACGCATCCGTCGTGGCCAACATGCCATCGACCCGCACAGAATCGAAGTGCTAATCGAGGGCATGCGCATGGCCGGGATGCGCAAGTCTGGCGATTGAAGTCTGCTCTCCGAAAAATTGAACTCGAGAGAGAAGTATTGCTTACGGTTGAAAATGGAGCCTGCCTTGGCGACGCAGCAAAGTGGCATCAATGCATATTATGGAACCAAAATATCTATTATGTTACAATGCCTTAAGCTCCGCCTTATCTTTCTGTAGCCGCAACTTTGTGGCCGCAAAGTCGAAATGTCCTGTTTCTGCAAAGTTGGAATATCGCACCCCGCGTTGAATGTCGCGGCCGGCCATCGAACAGCGGGACCGCCGCGCGATAGCCTCGGGTCTTCAAATCATGCCTGGAACTAGGTTAGATCAGCCTGTGTAAACGTGAACCGTGATCGCCATGATGCGCTTTCGTGAAAGTCAGGATATCAGCAAGAGTTGCACCGACCTGGAAAGCTCTGAAACCCGCCCATGAACCACACCGACATCAGTTTCCCTTCCCTATCCCTTTCTTCAAACATCAGAAAACATGCTCATGACTAATCCTACCAGCGTCTATTCGATGCCCGGAACGTGTTTTTTCGATCTGGCTCCTGCCGCGGGCGGCGAGCCCTATCGCATATTCCTTTCCATTCCGGCAGAGAGACCGCCGGCGAAAGGATGGCCGCTTCTCGTTATGACCGACGGCAACGCCACTTTCCCCTTCGCGGTTGCCAGCTTGGTCACGCAGGCACCTTATCCCACGGGAACGAATGTCGGCTGGGGGGTGATCGCGGCGATCGGCTACCCGTGCGACGAGCCCTATGATCCGCTCCGCCGGTCTTGGGACCTGGGGCCTCCGCCGGTCAAATCCTATCCGCCCTTCGTTGAGGGCGGTCCGCCGGTTGTCATCGGCGGGACTGGTAAGCTGCTCGATTTCATCGAGAACGAGCTTATACAGCGGATTGCAGAGATGGTGATCCTGGATCCGACGCGCCGATCGCTCTTCGGACATTCCTTCGGCGGCCTCTTTACTCTCTATGGCCTGTTCGAGCATCCAGGTCTGTTTGCCAATTGGATTGCGGCCAGCCCGACCATCTATTGGGAGAACAGTGAAATCCTCAAGAATGAGGCGCGCCGTCAAGTCATACCCGGAAATGCACCCTTCCTGCATTTGTCTGCCGGGGAACACGAAGGCGATGAGCTGGCACCCTTCCAGTACCGGAACGAGGATGCGGCGGCACGTCTGGAGAAGAGGAAGATCGAGCGGACCGTCCTCCTGGCGCGAGAGATGGCGGAGCGACTAGACGGGGCCGCCGACGGATTGCGTGCTGAATTCGAGGTTTATGCCGGCGAGACCCACATGTCCGTTCTTGCGGCGGCCGTGAATCGCGCGGTGAGCATTGCGTTCGCCGTCCAGGGTTTGACCGGCAGGGAAGCGAAAACGGAGAATTCGCGATCGGCTTGATGCTGATGGCGCTTCTGCGGCCAAATGCGCCGGCCGGACGGAAGGTTGGACAGTGTTCAGCCTCCTTGTGGGCAGCGTGTGGCTAAGCGCGGATGAGCCTTCGCTCCAGAAAACTCTGCATGTCGCGCCGTCCATCTACCACGCAGTAGACGACGACATCAGTGCCCATGATGCGAAAGATCATGCGCCACGGCTTATGGTGCAGTTCCCGATATTCGGAAATTCCGATCCCCGCCAATTCCTTCGGAATATTTCCGCGGGCGGGGAATTCTTCAAGCTCGGCGCAGGCGCTCTCGATGTCCGTCAGAATGCGCTCTGCCGTCTCGGCGCCGTCGCGACCGGCGATAAAGCGATAGAGATCTTCGATGTCGCGTTCCGCATCCTCGGCGAAAAGAACACGATATGGCATCAGGATTGGCTGTCCGCCAGACGTTTGCGGATGCGCGCAAAGGATTCCGCAGCAGGGCGCAGTTTACCCTCCTCGACTTGCCGGTTGGTGAGCGCCAGTACCTTCAGGAGCGCCAGTGTCTCCTGGGTTTCTTCATATTGGCCGACGTCCTGAAGGATGGCTTTCGCCTCCCCGTGAAGGGTAATGACGACCGGCTGCGGATTATCCTTCAATGTCCGGATGATCTCGGGCGCATGCGCCTTGAGATAGCTGATCGGCTTGACCTGTTCTGACAGCTTCATGCGGCTACTCCCTTTCGACCAGAATATAGACCATCAAGTGGTCGATTGAAAGAAGCCTTTCGGTGGCTGGGAGACACATTCCCAGCATCCGATTTTCCATCTTGGGTGCGGCCGCTTTTTTCACTCAACGCGTTCGAAAGAGAATGTCATTTCTTATAATGAAGTTTGTCTACTGATTTTATAGACTACACTTTGCAACCAGGGATCGGATCGTGGTGCCATGACCTACTTCCTCAGTCTTCTCGACAAAAGCCCGATCGAACAGGGGCTGACGGCCGCGGATGCGCTGCGGGCGACGGTAAAGATTGCCGCTCGGGCCGAGGAACTCGGTTATCACCGTTTCTGGGTCGCCGAGCATCATAACATGTCCAATCTGGCGAGCTCCGCGCCGGAGGCGCTGATCGCCTATCTTCTCGCCAGGACCTCGAGGATCCGCATCGGTTCCGGCGGCGTCATGCTGCAGCACTACAGCGCCTATAAGGTTGCCGAGACCTTCAATCTTCTGGCATCGCTTGCACCCGGCCGCGTCGATCTCGGTGTCGGCAAGGCGCCGGGCGGTTTTCCTCTTTCGACGCGCGCCCTGCAGCTTGCCGTCGATCCGGCCAGGAAGCCGGATTTCGCGAGCCAGCTTTCCGATCTCAACATCTATCTCGCCGCCGACCCGAATTACGACGGCGCGCAGGCAACGCCTTTCCCGCCGACTGCGCCTGAGCGTTTCCTGCTCGGCGCCAGCGTCGAAAGCGCCGAACTCGCTGCCGAGAAGGGCTGGGAACTCGTTTTCGCCGGTCACCTGAACGGCGATCCTGACAATCTGCGCAGGACCTTCGAGGCCTATGAGCGGGCATCCGGCGGCAAGCGCCCGATCCTGGCGCTCGCCGCCTTTGCCGCCGAAAGCGAGGACTATGCCCGCGAGCGCGTCGGCAATCTGCGCATCGTCAAGGTGTTCCTGCCGAACGGCCAGACCGTCAATGTCGGCAGCGAGGAGCAGGCGGCCGAATTTGCCCGCCAGGCCGGCGTCACCGATTACCGCATCGAGGAGAGGGTGCCGAGCGTGCTGCATGGCACGGCGGAGCAGATCCGCAAGGAGCTGGACGAACTTCACCGCCGCTATGGGGTCAAGGAGTTCGTGCTGGACACGCCGGCGCTTTCGGTTGCCGAGCGCCTGGCTTCCATCGAGCTTCTCGCCAAAGAGCGGCTTTCCCTCGTCGCCTGATCGTTTCCAAGGAGGATTGATCCCATGGCTCAAAAACACGTCACGTTCGGCATCATGCTGCAAGGTCCCGGCGGTCAGATGAATGCCTGGAAACACCCAAGCGGACCGGCGGATGCCAGCGTCAATTTCGATTTCTTCGTCAAGACGGCGCGCAAGGCGGAGGCGGCCGGCATCGCTTTCGCCTTCGTTGCGGACGGGCTCTACATCAACGAGCAGTCCATCCCGCATTTCCTCAACCGGTTTGAGCCGATCGCCATTCTCTCGGCGCTCGCTGCCTCGACCTCGAAGATCGGCCTCGTCGGCACGGTCTCGACCTCTTATAGCGATCCCTTCACCATTGCCCGCCAGTTCGCCTCGATCGATCTCATCAGCGGCGGCCGGGCAGGATGGAATGCGGTAACCTCGCCGCTTGAGGGGTCGGGCCGCAATTACAGCCGCGAACATCCCGAGCACGAACTGCGCTACGAGATCGCCGAGGATTATATCGATGCGATCAAGGGCCTGTGGGATTCCTGGGACGACGACGCCTTCGTCCGCAACCGTGAGACCGGCGTCTTTGTCGACAAGACGAAGATGCATCGCCTCAACCACAAGGGCCGTTTCTTCCGAGTCGAGGGGCCGCTCAACATCGGCCGTTCCAAGCAGGGCCAACCTGTCGTTTTCCAGGCCGGCGCCTCGGATTCCGGCATCAGGCTCGCCGGCAAACATGCCGATGCGGTTTTCACCAATGGTGGGCCGTTCGAGGATGCACAGGCTTTCTACCGACAGCTCAAGGGCAGCGTGATTGCCCATGGCCGCAGTGCCGCGGAAGTCGGCATCTATCCTGGTATCGGGCCGATCGTCGGTGCGACGCAGGACGAGGCGGAAGCCAAGTATCAGGCGATCCGCAACCTCGTCACGACAGAGGAGGCACTGCTCTATCTTGGCCGCTTCTTCGATCATCATGATTTCAGCGTCTATCCGCTCGACGCGCCATTCCCCGAACTCGGCGATATCGGCAGGAACAATTTCCGCGCCACCACCGACCGCATCAAGAAGACGGCGCGGGAGAAAGGCCTGACGCTCCGCCAGGTCGCGCTTGATTCCGCAACGCCGCGCACGCCCTTCATCGGCACGGCGGAGCATATCGCCGACGAAATCATCCGCTGGGTGGACCATGGCGCTGCCGATGGCTTCATCCTCGGTTTCCCTGTCATCGCCGAGGGCTTCGACGATTTCTCGAGATATGTTCTGCCGATCCTCACGGAGCGCGGCTATTTCGATCCCGTCCTGAAGGGCGAGACGCTGCGCGACCATCTCGGTCTGCCCTTCCGTGAAAGCCGCTACACGGCGGGCGCAGATCAGATCGAGCGCGGAAAGGCTGTCGGCGCCTGAGGCGCCGCCGAACCTTGCGTTCCAGGAGCTCAGGACCAGCAAGCTTGTGGCATCCCGCCTTTCCTCCTGGGGCTATGAGGTGGCGACGGGCATTGCCGGAACCGGCATCGTCGCCACCCTCAGGCGCGGCGAGGGGAAAAAGCGGATCGGCATCCGCGCCGACATGGACGCGCTGCCGATCGAGGAGGCAACTGGTCTTGCCTATGCCAGCAGCAACCCCGGCGTCATGCATGCCTGCGGCCATGACGGGCATACGTCGATCCTGCTCGCTGCCGCGCGTTATCTCGCCGAAAGCGGCAATATCAGCGGCACGTTGCGGCTGATTTTCCAGCCCGCTGAGGAAATCGGCGCCGGCGCCCGCAAGATGATCTCGGAAGGCCTGTTCGAACGGTTTCCTGTCGATGCGGTCTTCGGGCTGCACAACTGGCCGGGTGTTCCCGCGGGACAATTCGGCTTCGTTAGCGGCCCCGCCATGGCCTCGGTCGATCAGGCGGTGATCAAGATCATCGGCAAGGGCGGCCACGGCGCCGAACCGCACCGCGCCGTCGATCCGGTGCTCGCCTCGGCCTCCTTTATCACCGCCCTGCAGAGCGTCGTCTCGCGCAATGTCGACCCGCAGGATATGGCGGTCGCGACCGTCGGCTCGATCCATGCCGGCTCCGCCTCAAACGTCATCCCCGAAAGTGTGGAGATGAAGCTCACCATGCGGGCCTTCAGCGAGACGGTCCGCCAGCTGTTGCGAGAGCGCATTCCGGCACTTGCACGCGCCCAAGCCGAAAGCTTCGGCGCCGAGGCGGATGTGAATTACCGCCTCGGCTTTCCGGCGCTGATCAACCATGCTGCGGAGACGGCCTTTGCCCGCGACGTCGCCTACGACGCACTCGGCCCCGCGGCGGTCGAGAAGGATTTCCGGCCGAGAACCGCAAGCGAGGATTTTGCCTTCATGCTGCAGGCAAATCCCGGCAGCTATCTCTTCGTCGGGAATGGCGACAGCGCTCCTCTCCACAGCGCCCACTACAATTTCAACGACGCGATCATCGCGCCCGCCGCCCGCTACTGGGTGCGGCTCGCCGAAACCTTCCTCACTGATGACAACGGGTGATGAACGATATGAGCGATACGTTTCTGTATACTAGCCCTCTCGACCCGCGCGCCAAGCCGCTGATCGATGAATTGATCTACGAATACGACAGCCGTTACGGCAACTATTTCAATGCCGAAGGTGCTGCGGCCGAGCTCAACCGTTATCCTCCTGAGGCTTTTGCGCCGCCTCAGGGCAATTTTCTCCTGTTGATCCGTGATGGTGAAACCATCGGCGGTGGTGCCTTCAAGAACTATGACGACCGCACGGCCGAGTTCAAACGCATCTGGACGCGCTCCGATCTGCGCCGTCAGGGCCTTGCCCGCAAGGTGCTGGTGGAGCTGGAGGCCCAGGCCGCTCGCCAGGGCTATTCCCGCATCTATCTGACGACCGGCTTTCGCCAGCCCGAGGCCGTCGGCCTCTATCTGAACTACGGCTACACCGCTCTCTTCGACACATCCGCCGATCCCGAGATCTACAGGAGCCTGCCCTTCGAGAAGGACATCACTCATCTCGCTGAACCTGCTCACGAAGATGCCGAACCACGCCTGCGCGTGGCCGGTGCAAATTTCTGAAAACGGCAAAGACCGACAATCATAAAAGGGAAGCACAATGGCACTGACGACGGATTTCGCCGGCATCGACGCCGGCAGCAGGACGGCAGAATCGAAGGATCATTCCCGTTACCGCATCGTGCCGGCGCGCCATCCGGGCCGCCTGGCAGGCACGATCTTTGCTGCCATCGTCATCGTCGCCGTGCTCTATTCCATCTTCACCAATCCGCGCTGGGGTTGGAGCGTCTTTGCTGAATGGTTCTTTGCCGAACCAGTCCTCGTCGGTCTCGGCAGGACGCTGCTTTTGACCGTGCTTGCCGCCATATCCGGCTCCATCCTCGGAACGGCCCTGGCGCTTGCCCGCGTTTCCAAGTCGCCGCTTCTCTCCAGTCTCTCCTGGGGCTATATCTGGCTGCTGCGCTCAATCCCGGTCATCGTGCTGCTGCTGATATTGAACAATCTCGGCTACCTCTATGAGACGATCAAGATCGGCATTCCCTTCACCGATACAGTCTTCCTCGACTATCCCACCGTGCAACTGCTGACGCCGTTTGCCGCCGCCTTTCTCGGCCTGACGCTCAACCAATCGGCCTTCTTCGCCGAGATCGTGCGCGGCGGTATTCTCTCGGTGGATCACGGACAGTTGGAGGCCGCCGCAGCACTCGGCCTGCCGCGCCGCCGCCAGGCCTTCCGCATCGTGCTGCCGCAGGCCATGCGCTCGATCCTGCCGACCGGCTTCAACGAACTCATCGGACTGGCGAAGAGCACCTCCATGGTCTACGTGCTGGCGCTGCCGGAGCTCTTCTATACGGTCCAGGTGATCTACCGCCGCAATCTCGAAGTCATTCCGCTGCTGATGGTCGCGACCGTCTGGTATCTGATCATCATGACGGTGCTGTCGATCGCTCAGCGCTATATCGAACGCTACTTCTCCAAAGGCGCCGTGCGCAATCCGACGCCGTTGCCCTTCCAGGCATTTTTCGAGCGTTTCCGCCGTCCGCTGCCTGTCCTCGATACGGCGACCGACACCGTGCGCAAGATCGGTTTCCGGGATGCGGCGACGCTGCGGGCCGCAGGAGGCGCGGTGCGCATTCACGGCATTTCCAAAAGCTTCGGCTCGCTGAAAGTGCTCGATGATGTCGAGCTCAGCCTTCCCGCCGGCAGCGTGACCGCCATCCTCGGTCCGTCCGGTTCGGGCAAGTCGACGCTTCTGCGCGCCATCAACCACCTGGAACGTGTCGATGAGGGGTTCATCTCGGTGGACGGCGATTTCGTTGGCTACAGCAGGAAGGGCGATACGCTCTACGAGCTCAAGGAGAAGGATATCCTCACACGCCGCGCCGATATCGGCATGGTCTTCCAGAGCTTCAATCTCTTCCCGCATCTGACCGTGCTCGAAAACCTCATCGAGGCACCGATCCAGGTTCGCGGCATCGGCCGTGGGGACGCCGTGCAGCTGGCGCAGGAGCTGCTGGCACGCATCGGCCTCTACGACAAGATCAATGCCTATCCGCGCCAGCTTTCCGGCGGCCAGCAGCAGCGTGTGGCGATCGCCCGCGCACTGGCGCTCCGCCCGAAGGTGCTGCTCTTCGACGAGCCGACCTCGGCGCTCGATCCCGAGCTCGTCGGCGAAGTGCTCGACGTCATCCAGGAACTTGCCCGCACCGGCACGACGCTTGTCATCGTCACCCATGAGGTCGGTTTTGCCCGCGAAGTCGCCGACACGGTCGTCTTCATGGAAAGCGGCCGCATCCTGGAGGCTGGCCCGCCGGCCCGCATCTTCGCACAAGCGGAACATCCCCGTACGCGGGAATTCCTCGCCAAGGTTCTCTAGCGCCTGATAGCGCTGGCGAAATGCCGGGCCGCGACGGGCTGCTCCGGCCGAATAACAATAACCACAACCTAAAGATGAAATGGAGAAGGGGCATGACATTTACAGATAGGGCAAGGCTTCTGATAGCGGGAGCCGTCACCATTGCCGCGATCGGTTTCGGTTCCGCTCAGGCGCAGCAGAAGTTCGATCTCAGCCCCGAGCAGCCCAACCGGCTGCGGGTGGAAAAGAACGAGAAGCGCATTGCCGAAGTCAAGGACTTCAAGTTCGTCGAAAGTGGCATCTTCACCGTCGGCATCAGCTCGAGCGGCAATCTTCCGCTGCATGATTATGCCTCCGATTCCAAGACGGTTATCGGTTACGACGTCGACCTGGCGCAGGCGATTGCCGACAGCCTGGGCCTGAAGCTCGAGCTCGTTTCCGTCGCCTGGGCCGATTGGCCCCTGGGGCTGACCTCTGGAAAGTTCGACGCGGTGATCTCCAACGTGACGGTCACGGAAGAGCGCAAGGAGAAATTCGATTTCTCGACCTATCGCAAGGACGAGCTTGGCTTCTACGTCAAGTCCGACAGCTCGATCACCTCGATCAAGCAGCCGAAAGATATTGCCGGTCTGAAGGTCATCACCGATGCCGGCACGAACCAGGAGAAGATCCTGCTGGAATGGGATCGTGAGAATGTCGCCGCCGGCCTGAAGCCGATCGAGGTGCAATATTATGACGACGATGCGGTCAAGGATCTTGCCGTCCAGTCGGGCAGAGCAGACACGGTCTTCAGCGTGAACGCGACGCAGGCCTATTCGGCGGGGATCAACGGCAAGACCAAGCTCGTCGGCACCGTCAGCGGCGGTTGGCCGATCACCGCAGAAATTGCCGTCACCACGCGCAAGGGCAGCGGCCTGGCCGCGCCCTTGACCGATGTCGTTAACGACTTGATCGCCAGCGGTGCTTACCGGAAGATCCTCGATACGTGGAACCTCGGTCCGGAGGCGATCGACAAGGCCCAGACCAACCCACCGGGCCTGCCGAAGAGCGGCTCCTGATCGATCCCTATTGGGCCGGCGGCAATGCTGCCGGCCATTCCTGCCTGACAATTTGGAGATTGAAGACGATGATTGCCTTTCCGGCATTCCGGACCCTGCTGATCGCCGCCATGGCGTCGGCCCTTTTCTTCGGCGCAGCTCATGCAGCCGAGGATTTCGACCTCAGCCCAGAGCAGCCAGGCCGGCTTCACGCCGCCAGGAACGATGCGGCGATTGCCGCAATCCCCAGGGAATTCAAGTTCGTCACACCTGGCAAGTTCACCATCGCCGTCAGCCCCGGCGGCCCGCCGCTTGCGACCTATGCCACGGACGCCAAGACCGTGGTCGGGGCAGATCCCGATTATGCCTATTCCATCACCGACAGCCTTGGCCTGACACTGGAGATCGTGCCGGTCGCCTGGATCGACTGGCCGCTCGGCCTCGCCTCGGGCAAGTATGATGCCGTCATCTCCAATGTTGGGGTCACCGAGCAGCGCAAGGAAAAATTCGATTTTTCCACCTACCGCCAGGGCCTGCATGGTTTCTTCGTAAAATCCGACAGTCCTGTAACCTCGATCAAGGAGCCCAAGGATGCGGCGGGCCTCAGGATCGTTGTCGGGGCCGGCACCAACCAGGAGCGTATCCTGGTGAAATGGAGCGAAGAAGATGTCGCAGCGGGCCTGAAACCGATCGAGCTGCAATATTACGACGACGAGGCGGCAAGCCTTCTCGCGCTGCGTTCCGGCCGGGCCGATGTCATCGTACAGCCGCATGCACAGCTCGTCTTCATCGCCGCGCGCGACAAGAACATCAAACGCGTCGGCACGCTGAGCGCCGGCTGGCCGGATCGCTCGGACGTCGCGATCACCACTCGCAAAGGAAGCGGACTGGCCGATGCGCTCACCATTGCCACCAACGGTCTGATCAAGGACGGCACCTACGCGAAGATACTCGACCACTGGCATCTCTCCGAGGAAGCCCTGCCGGCATCCGAGACCAACCCGCCCGGCCTGCCGAAATACTGATCATCGGATGGCACGCGTGGGCAACATATCCATCAGCCATATCGGCTTCCTCACACCCGGCAATTATCCCGCCGGCGATCCTTTGTCGGGCTTGGAGCAGACGCTTGAGCAGCTGCAATATGGCGAAGATCTGGGCTTCGACAGTGCCTGGGTCCGGCAGCGGCACCTGGAGCCTGGAATCTCTTCCGCGAGCGCCTTCCTGGCGGCGGCGACGCAGCGAACCAGCCGGATCGAGCTTGGAACCGCGGTCATCCCGATCGGTTACGAGAGCCCTTACCGGCTGGCCGAAGATCTCGCCACCGTCGATGTTCTGTCGCGCGGGCGGCTGAATATCGGCGTCAGCGCCGGCCGGCCGCTGCACGCCGAGCTGATCGCTCCGCTTGTCTTCGACGGCGACTGGACGGGTTACGATTTCTCGCATGATCGCGTGCTGCGCTTTGCCGACAATCTGCGTGGCACTTATCTCGGCGACGAGCAGACCTTGATCAAGACGCCCTTCGGTCCGCAGCGGCCACGGCTGCAGCCCTATGCCAAGGGCCTGATCGACCGGATCTGGTATGGCGGCGGGTCGCAGCGCTCGGCCGAATGGGCCGGCCGCAATGGCTTCAACCTGTTGACCGGCAATGTGATAACGGGCGACGGGACCGATGATTTCTTCACCGCGCAATCGCGGCTGATCCACACCTATCGCGCCGCCGGCACGCAGCGCCGGGTCGCGCTGGGCCGCGTCATCGTGCCTTTCGATAGCGCCGATGCCGCAACGCGGCGCCGGTATCGAGACTATGCCGATGGCCGTCATGAGCGAACCCTTTCACCGCAGGGCGAGCGGCGCACCCTGTTCGCCCGTGATGTCGTCGGCACCTCGGACGAGATATTGGCGCAGCTTTTTGCCGATCCGATCTTGCCTGAGGTCGGCGAGTTGAGGCTGGAGCTCCCTTACGAGTTCGAGCACGAGGAGTATCGACAGATTCTCCACGACTTCGTGACGCTGATCGCACCGGAACTCGGATGGAAAGCCCAATCCGAAGTTAGATCCGCTTCCTGAAAATGCCGTCGACCATTCGATGCCAGAACAATCACCTCGCAGGGAACATGCATCAGTGACCAAATCAGTAGAGTACTTCTTTTCTATCGGCTCGCCCTGGTCCTACATCGGCTTCGACGTCTTCGCCGAACTTGCGGCAAAGAACGACGTCGTCATCACGCCCTATTTGACGACGGTGGTCGAGGAAAATGGCGGTATCTTTTCGCGCAATCGCCCGGAGATCCGGCGCGCTTACTGGACGCGGGACCTCAAGCGCTGGGCGCGCGTGCGCGGCAAGGAACTGCGGCTCGAACATCGCCCGGATTTGAGCGATCCGACGCCGGCGTCCCTCTTCGTGATTGCGGCCTATCTCGACGGACAGGATTGGATCGGCGTTGCTCGCGCCCTGCAGCATGCCTTCTGGAGCGAGGCGAGGGATATCGGCAAGCCCGACGTGCGCCAGGCGATCGTGACATCAGCGGGTTTCGACGGCGCAACACTCCTCCGGCGACAAGCCGACGACGATGTCCAGAACAAATGGTCGGCAGACCGCGTGCATGCGCGCGACAGCGGCGTCTTCGGCTTTCCCACCTATGTCTATGATGGCGAGATCTATTGGGGACAGGACAATTTGCCCTTCCTTGAACGCCATCTTCGCGGCGACAAGCCTTAGACTCGAGCAAGCAATCCGATCGGATTGAGACGGATTTTTTCAAATAAGTCTATAAAATAGATAGGCATTATTCTCTATCGCTGATGCCCTGCGATAGATTGGTGTGGTTGATGGGGAAAAATCACACGCATGCTCGACAGGACTTCGCAGGCCGCCGGAACCATTCTTCCGTCGCGTTCGACGGAATGGCCGACCGTCATTCTCGCACTCGTCATCCATGGCGGATTTCTTGCGCTCACCTGGTGGTGGCAATCATTGCCGCTGATCATGGCCGTGATCGCCGGAGGCTGGCTGATTGCCTGGCAGGGATCCCTTCAGCACGAAGTCATTCACGGCCATCCAACGGGAAACCAAAGGATAAACGACGCGATCGGGTCGATACCGCTGTCGCTGTGGCTGCCTTATCCGATCTATAGGGAAAGCCATCTGGAGCATCATCGCGACGAATATCTGACCGATCCGATCGAAGATCCGGAATCCTCCTATTTTACCAAGGCAACCTGGGACCAGCTCGGCGCGACCGGCAGGTCGCTGGCGCGGTGGAATACCACCCTGTTCGGCCGTTTGACCATCGGCCCTGCGGTGATGCTTTTGAGTTTCCTTGGACAGGAAGGGCAGCTAGTACGGGCGAACGAACCGGGACGACGGCGGATATGGGGTGTGCACGGCATCGGTGTCGCCGCCGTTCTTTTCTGGGCGACCGTCGTCTGCGGCATGCCGCTTTGGCTTTATCTCGGTTTCGTCTATACGAGTGCTGCGATGACGCGGCTCAGATCCTATGCTGAGCACAGATATGCCGAAAGCCATGAGGAACGCACCGCCATCGTCGAAAACAGCCATCTCTTCGGCTTGCTGTTTCTCTACAACAATTTGCACGTTCTCCATCACCGCCGGCCGGGCATCTCCTGGTATCGCCTTCCGGCGGTCTATCGCAAAAACCGCGAAACGCTTGTCCGGTCGAATGGCGGGCTTGTCTATAATGGCTATTGGGATATTGCGCGCCGGTTTTTCCTGAAGCCGCACGACGATCCGACGCATCCTCATCATTTCTAAAATTTCTAACTGAGCCGGACCCGGCACTATAATGTTTGAAAAGCCGGGATTTGGGGGCTGCTCAGTCGCCCTGTCTTGCGGCTTCCTGTTGCCCATTTCACAGCTCTGCAATTTGTACTTTCAGCGGATGTCCAGTGTGATCAGCTACGGCTGGCGGCGATCAGGGCGTGCGCTGCATCGCGGAGCAAACCGGTGGCCTCGCCGGGCTCAAAGAGCTGCATGCTGACAAAGGCGCCGTTGATCAGAACCGCGAGTTGACCGGCGAGCCGATCGGGCGCGGCAACCGCAAGCCCCTCGGCGATGGTCTTCAGACGCCGCCGCATCTCGCGCATGTGGGCTTCGGCGACCTTGCGGGCAGGGTGATCCGCTTCGGGAAATTCGGCTGCGGTGTTGATCTGCGGACAGCCTCGGTAGTTTTCCCGCCCGACCCGTTCGCCGATCCACTCAAAATGTGCATCGAGCATGGCCTCGGCATCGTCCGAATGCTGTTCCGTCACGCGATCCCAGGTGCTCCAGAAGTCCAGGTCTTCGCGCTTGAGGAAGGCCGCGATGAGGTCGTCCTTCGTGCCGAAATGGCGGTAGAGGCTGGTTTTGGCGACGCCGGATTTTTCGACCACAAGATCGACACCGACAGCACGCACGCCGCGCCGGTAAAAGAGTTCCGACGCCGTCTCGAGAATCCTATCCCGCACCTCGTTGCCGCCAGAGGCACGGGAGTTCGTTGCGCTTTTCGACATTCGTGTACCTCCAATGTCGCCAGCATAACAGCAAACGGATTGACACGCTACAGACCTGTATGTTTTATTGGGTACAGACAGGTCTGTAGCGAGGGAGAAAACAATGACCATTTACGAAGCCGACATCACGGAGACGTCCCAATCTATCGCGGTCTTGGGAGCGAACGGCCATACCGGTCGTTTTGTCGTAGCCGAACTGTTGCGGCGCGGTCTCAAGCCCATCGCGGTTGGACGGAATGCCGAGCGGCTGGCGGCTGCGGGCTTTGCGGAGCGCGGCATCGAATGCCGCGAAGCAGCGGTCGAGGATGACGGGGAACTGGACAGGGCGCTAGCCGGCGCGGCGGCGGTCATCAACTGCGCCGGCCCGTTCATGGACACCGCCGACGCAGTGGTGCGTGCCGCGTTGCGAGCGGGGATTCATTATCTCGACGTGACGGCCGAGCAACCGAGTGTGCAGGCCACGTTCGAGAGGCATGAGGTTGCGGCCCTGGAAGCGGGCACAGCCGTCATCCCGGCCATGGGTTTCTATGGCGGCTTGGCCGACCTGCTCGTTGCAGCTGTCATGGACGAGTGGGAGCACGCCGACGACATCGAAATTCGAGTTGCGCTCGACAGCTGGCTCCCGACGAGAGGCACACGCGTTACCGGAGAAAGAAACACTGCACGGCGCCTGGCCGTCAGCGGTGGGCAGCTGGAGCCGGTGCCTCAACCGCCTGCTGAAAGGGTGTCGACTTTACCGGCCCCGTTCGGTCGGCAGACTTTCGTCGAGCTTCCCTTTTCGGAAGTGCCGCTGATCGCCCGGCACGTCCGGACGAAGGAACTGCACACCTTCTTGAGCACAGTCGCTCTGCGGGATGTCCGCGACTCGTCGACGCCTCCGCCGCAGGCAGTCGACGAATCCGGGCGTTCGGCGCAGCGCTTTGCCGTAGAAGTGATCGTCACGCAGGGTGACGTGCGCCGTCAGATTGTCGCACAGGGACAAGACATCTACGCCGTCACGGCGCCGATCATCTGTGAAGCGGTTCAGCGTATCCTCTCAGGGCGCATCCGCGATATCGGCGCAAAGGCGCCGGCAGCCATTTTCGATGCCGCTAGCTTCCTGCAGGCGCTCGGCCCGGATCTGTCGGTCGAGATATCGGAAACTTAGTTCGGAAACGCCAGACTTTCAGAAAGTCCCTCACAATGGCGTGGGGGACTTAATTCTCCTGGCGTATTCAGGGAGACTGTTCAGAACGATCGTCCCGCTCGGGCGATGATAGCGGATGGAATTCCGTTATCTTGGCAAGATTGCACATTCCCATCGAAACCGTTCCATTCTATTGGAGGAAAATATAAGGGAAGATTTTTTTACATTGTTTGCTGTAATTGGTTCTTTTATCTCCCGTTTCATCGAAACACGAAACGCCACGATATTGATCGGAGAGAGACAATGAACCCCGCCATGAACATGATGCCGATGATGAACAACATGATGCCCGCCATGATGAACCCGATGATGGGTGGAATGATGCCGATGATGTCAGGCATGCCCATGATGAACGGCGCGATGATGCCGATGATGGCCTCCATGCCGATGATGATGATGATGGGCTCCATGAAATGCACCATGACTGCCGAGGGCATGGTCTGCGAAATGAAGCCGATGGAAGGCATGGACAAGGACATGTTCATGGAATGCTGCAAGCGTATGATGTCGAGCGGCATGCCGATGATGATGAACTGCGGCGGCATGATGATGTGCTGCATGATGGCCGCCTGAGCCATCCGCCTCTCAAGGAAACGACCAAGAGCCTCCGGAGACGGGGGCTCTTTTTGTGTCAGACGCGAACGTCTTCGAGATAGGTCGTGACTAGGTAGAGGATTGCTTCCGTTCCCGTCATGTTGCGGTAGATGTGCGGCACGTCTGCATCGAAGATGATGGCATCGCCTTCACCCAGAATATGGGGTGCCTGCTTGCCGGCGATGATTTCGACGGTGCCCTGAGCAACGACCAGATTTTCGACCGTTCCATGCTGATGGGCATCGGCACTTTCGGTATGGTGCGGAGCGATCCTGAGCTCGTAGAATTCCACCTTTCTTTCGCCTTCGAAGGGGAAAAGAGCCCGTGTCCGGAAGCGCCCTTCGGAAGAGGCGAGGATCTTCGATCTTGCCCGCGGTACTGTAATGATCGAGGTGTCGCCGCGTTCTGCGATCAGAGCGGCGCAGGGAATACCGAGAGCAAGTGCAATCTTCGAGAGAATGCTCAATGTCGGGCTGCTTTTGCCCGTCTCGATTTGCCCGAGCATGGCGCGGCTGACGCCGGCGATCTTTGCCAGCCGGTCCAGGGAGTAGCCGCGGCGGGTGCGAATGCGCCGCAAATTCTGTCCTGTCTGAACCGTGATCTCTTCGGCGGCATCTCTCGCTTCGCCGTCGGGAAGAAGCGCTTGATCAGACGCCATATCCCGCAATGCCCATTGCCATGACCGGGACAAAGCCCCAATAGGGCACCCACATCAGAACCGGCTGCATCGCAAAGGATACGGGCGCGGCCGCCTTCAGCGCATCGGGCGCATCTTTGCTGCGAGATTGCCGGTAGGCCTGGAAATCGATGACATCAGCCGTCTGCACTGGCATGAAAAGCTCCCGCTAAAATCTATAAGAAGCGTATATTTTCCGCAGAGGAAAAGGCAGGGCTTGTCATCCAATCGTTCCGCTGAACCGGAAATCTTATACCAATTATATTCGACCTTGCGGCAAAGCCATTTATGGCGAGCAATTTGTACGAGCTTCTCGCCAGGCTCGCGACATCACGATGCCGCCCACACCAGCGCCTCCAAAAGAAGCCGATTCCCCTTCCTGCCGTCTTCCCGCACGCGAGGTCGAAGCGGTCGCTGGACCGGCGATCCCTTGTGACGATCGCCATGCAGCCTATGCGTGCCGGAGCGGCGGCGAACGTTTTTTTCAACCAGGCGAAGAAGGAGAGATGCACGTTCCTTTAATCTATCAATTTTGTAGACAATAGTTGAGGCAACGCAATGAGAGGAAAAACCATGTCAGGTTTCAAACTCGTCGGCATCGCTGGCAGCTTCAACCGTCCATCGAAGACATTGGCACTTGTGCGGCACGTCGCCGAACGTGCGAGCATTCGCTACGGATTTACGAGCAAGAGCTATGATCTGCATGATGTCGGTCCGTCGCTGGGCAGCGCCTTGTGGCGCAAGGATCTCGACGCGCAGGCCAGGCATGTCGTCGACGAGATCGTGCAGTCCGATGCCCTGATCATCGGCTCGCCGACGTACAAGGGCTCTTATCCCGGCCATTTCAAGCACCTCATCGACCTGATCGACCCGCACGAACTTCGGGGCAAGCCGATCATCATCACGGCGACCGGCGGCGGTGACCGGCATGCGTTGATGGTCGAGCATCAGCTGCGGCCGCTGTTTGGGTTTTTCATGGCTCACACATTACCGACCGCCGTCTATGCGTCCGATCGCGATTTCACAGACTATGCGGTTTCATCCGACGCACTTTTAGCCCGGATCAACGACGTGATCGGCGAATTGGCGGCGTTCTTTCCGGGCGCAAACCCGGCCCTGGCGGCAGCCGAGTAAGGATCGTGACCATGGCTCGATCTCAGGAAGCAACGATCACCGATGCGGAAAGGCCGGGGCCAAGCGAGCAATTGTGGAGCGTCTTCGAATTCGCCCGACGATATCGTCTCGCGAAACGCGAGGAGAACCGCCTGCTGATGCTCTACGCACCGACGGCATCGCTTCACGTTCTTCTCGCCAATGCACAACGTCATTCGCTGATTTCGTAGAGCAATTCCAGCAAAAGTGCACAGCGGTTTTGCGTCCGGAATTGCATGAAAACAAAGAGATAGAGCACTGCCCTGATTCGAAAAAAACGGAAATGCTCTAGCCGAAGAATACCGGTTCCTGACAGGAGGTTCGCATGAAGCTTGATTTTCAGTTCTGGCTGAAGCTTTCGATCGGCCAGATCCTCGGCCTGAAGCCGCCCGCTGCACGGGAGCCTGTGAACGGATTGTTCATGCCGGACGACGAGCGCGACCGGTCCGCCCGCGAATACGAACTCCATTATTGGGGCACCATGCCCGGCCTTTGGTATTGAGGAGAACGGCGTGATGGCGATTGTCGTTGAGACCGACCTGCGTCGGCACGGTGCGAGAAGAGCGGAAGGCAGCGTCATGTCGCATGTCAGGCATGCGGCCGGAATCTGCACGATCGTCAGTTCCTTCACATTCCTGTTCGCCCTGGTGATCGGGCTGGTCTGATGAGTGAGGTCAGATGTTTGCCCCGATCGGGAAAAGGACCGACGAGCAGCTTCGGAGAGGATGCCGTCAGATGATCGATGTACTTATTCTTCCCGGGCTTTTCGGCTCGGGAGAAGGGCATTGGCAACAGCACTGGCTGCAGGATCAGCCGGGCAGTCGTTGCGTCGCCCAGCAGGACTGGGATCATCCGAACCTTGACAGTTGGCTGCTGCGATTGGAAGGCGCACTTGAAGAGGCCGGCGAGGCCTATCTGGTCGCCCATAGTCTCGGATGCCTGCTTGCCGCCCGCTTGGCCGGGCGAAGTGCGGCGCGGCGCGTCAAAGGGGCATTGCTCGTTGCTCCATGCGATCTGCCGGCCACGGAAAACCTGCATCCGGGGCTTATCTCGTTTGGCGCCATGCCGACGGCGCCTTTGCCTTTTCCAAGCATCGTCGTCGGCAGCATGAACGATGCCTACATGACGGTCGATCGGTTGACCCTGTTCGGCCGCCTGTGGAACGCCGAGACCAGGAATATCGGCCTTGCCGGACACATCAATGTCTCCAGCGGCTTTGGCCGCTGGCGCAACGGCTACCGATTGCTGGAGGGCTTGAAGACGCAAACGCGCGGTCGAAGGCATGTCGTTTCCATGCCCCCGGCCTTTGCAATGTGAGTGGAATCGCAATGTCCGACATTGTCGCCGACCTGCTGCGCCTTAGCGAAGATCCGAATGCCGACCCGAGGACCAGGCGCCGCCAAACCATGGAGCGGCTGGTGCAGACGCTGCTCGCCATGGCCGATGCCGAAATAGGATCGGAAGATCCGCAGCATCGCCATTCCATCATTCATTTGACGACGATCATCCGCGAGATGACGGGAAGGATCGCAGAGGCCGATGATGCGACGTTTTCGGCAATCGTCAGGGAGGCCGCGATGCTGATACGCAGCCTGCAGCGGCGCCAGGCCGATGCGGCCAGATTTACGGTGCACTGACGCATGACGGATATGCGGGAGCATAAGCTGGTGACGGTCCGGGGAAGCAAACTTTTGATGACCGGATCAAGAATGGCTCTAACGGACGAGCTCGTATCGCTGAGCCTTCGCCCTGCGGTCGATGTAGGCCCCGAGCCACACCGAACACCGCTGACCGAAGCAGAGGTGGAGATGCTCGCCAACCGGCTGCTCGATGAGTCTATCGGCGCGCCGCTTTGGATCTTCGCCTATGGATCATTGATATGGAAGCCGGACTTCGATGCCGTCGAATCGCAGCATGGCGCAACAAGAGGGTGGCATCGCTCCTTCTGCCTGCAGATGACCCGCTGGCGGGGAACGCGAGCACAGCCGGGCCTGATGATGGCACTTGACCGCGGTGGACGTTGCAACGGCATTGTCTTCAGGCTTGCCGATGATGATCGCCTTGGCCAGATTAGGCGGTTGATCCGCCGTGAGGTCGGCACGATCGAAGACGCTGCGACGGTTCGCTGGATCCCGGTCGCAACCGCGCATGGGCTGGTGCGCGCGCTGGTCTTTTGGGCTGGCCCGAAGGGCGAGCGGGTTTCCCGCAAATTGCCGCTGGAGACGGTGGCGCAGGTGCTTGCGAGAGCCTGCGGACACATGGGCTCCTGCGCCGAATATCTGTATCTGACGGTGAAGCATCTGGAGGAGCGTGGCATCCGGGACCGCAATTTATGGCGGCTTCAGAAGCTGGTCGCCGACGAGCTTGTCGCCATACACGGGCTGAACGCGGCGGCAGGAAGCCATTGAATAGGCGTCCCTGCCGCCACTTGGTCAGAGCTTGCCCTTCCAGGGCACGAGGAACGCCTCCAGAAATCGAATGGCGGCCGAGAAGGTGAACGCGCAGATCGCGATGATGCCGATGCCGACGAAGACGACGTCGGTCGCCAGGAACTGTGAAGCCGACATGATCATGAAACCGATCCCGCGCGTGGATGCGATCAATTCGGCCGCGACCAGCGTGCCCCAGCCGACACCGAGCGCAATTCGGATACCGGTGAGGATCTCGGGCAGGGCCGACGGCAGGACGATATCAAGGAAGAGCTGCAGCCGGCTCGCGCCCAGCGAACGCGCGGCATTGACGCGCTCGATCGGCAGCGAACGAACGCCGGCCTGGGCCGAGAGGCAGATTGGCGCGAACATCGCAAGCACCAGCAGCGTGATCTTCGACGTCTCCCCAATGCCGAGCCAGATGATCATCAGCGGCAGGTAGGAGAGTGGCGGAAGCGGCCAGTAGAATTCGATCGGCGCGTCGAGCACCTCTTTTGCCCAGCGATTCAGGCCCATGAGCAACCCGAGCGGGATGCCGGCGGAAACGGCGATGAGGGCTGCGACCACGATGCGGAACAAGCTCGCAAAAACATGCTCGGACAGTGACGCTCCGGCGTAACCGTCGCGATAAATGGCGCCGATTTGTGTCAGCACCTCGTCTGGACGCGGCAGGAACAGGTGTGGGACGACACCGAGCGCCGATACCAGCCACCACAGCAGAAGGATGGCGAGGGCCGTGACAATGCTGATGGCCACCGTCGATTTCTCGCCGGCTCCGAAGCTTGCCATTTTTACCAGCTTGACCTGGCGGTCCTCTCTGCCCGCCGCAATCGGCGGGGCCTGCACTATGTCGCTCATGCGGCGCTCCTGAGGTCTTCGGTGCTGTGGAGAATGGCGCGGATCTCCTCGCGCAGCTCGGCAAATTGCGGCGACGCCTTGATCGACCGGGCGTCGCCGGTTTCGGCGAAGCGGCGAACGAAATCGAGATCGAAGCGTGCCACGACGCGGCCCGGTCGCGGTGACATGACCAGCACCTGCGTGCCCAGGAACAAGGCCTCTTCGATCGAGTGCGTGATGAAGAAAATCTTCTTTGCCGTTTTATCCCAGATGGAAACCAGCAGTTCCTGCATCTGCTCGCGCGTCAGGCTGTCGAGCGCGCCGAACGGCTCGTCCATCAGCAGGATGTCGGGATTTGTCGCCAGAGCACGCGCGATGCCGACACGCTGGCGCATGCCGCCCGACAGCTCGTAGGGAAAAGCGCCGGCGAATTCGTCGAGACCGACGAGCCGGAGAAGCTCCAGCGCGCGGGCCTCGCGCTCCTTGCGCTTGACCCCGGCGAATTTCAAACCGAGCGCGACATTGTCGACAACCGATTTCCAGGGCAGCAGCGAGTCCTTCTGAAAGACGACGCCACGATCCGCGCCGGGTCTTTCGACCGCGCGGCCATCGAGCGTGATCCGGCCATCCGAAAGCGGGAGGAAACCGGCGATCGCATTGAGAAGGGTTGACTTGCCGCATCCCGACGCTCCGAGCGCAACGACGAAGCCCCGTTCGGGAATATCGAAGGAAACGCGATCGAGCGCGTGAACGGTCCGCCCGTCGCGGGCTGCGAAGAAAACGCTGGCGTGATCGACTTTAAGCATGTTGCCGCTCGCAGGTTCGACGCCGGCGCGGCAAGGCGCGCCGGCGTTGGGGAGGATCAGTTGCTGACGCCGGTGAGGGCATCTGCGGTGACGAAGGCGCCGTAATTCGCCAGCACGTCAGAAACCTTGCCCTGTTCCTTCAGAAACGATGCGGTGTCCTTGAGGATCTTGCCGGCACCCGCCTTTTCGCCGCCGCCAAGCCAGGCATCCGATGCCTGGACCTCAGGTGTCAGCAGCGTGAGGTTCTTCAGGGCCGATGCCTGCTGGTCGGCTGTGCCGCCGAGAAGCTTGGCGAGTGACTTGGCGTTGTCGCTGTCGGGACCCCAGGCGGATTTGTCCGACGCGAAGGACGCGTAGTATTTGTTGATGACCGAAGCGAAACCCTTCAAAAATTGCGGGTTGTCGGCGGCAAACGTCGAGGTCGCGACCCAGGCCGAGAATGTCGGCGCACCCTTATCTGCCACCTCCTTGGAGGTCACCAGAACCTTGCCGTTCTTCTTCAGTTCGGTGAGTGCCGGATCCCAGACGAAGCCGCCATCGATATCGCCGCGGTTATAGCTGGCGACGATCTCAGGCTGAGGGATGGCGAAGACCTGAACGTCCTTTTCGGTCAGGCCGAGCGATTTGATCAGCGCCAGAAGCTGATAGTGGTCCGTCGACACCGGCGCAGCAGCAAGCTTCTTGCCCTTCAGATCATTCAGGCTTTCGATACCGGAGCCGTTACGGACGACGAGAGCCTCGTCGATGCCCGAGATCGAGGCGAGATAAAAGGCCTTGACCTCGAGCCCGCGTGATACCGCAGCCGCAAACGGGCTAGAGCCGACATAGCCGACCTGGACGTCGCCGGAAGCAATCGCCGCAAAGATTTCGGCGCCTGAGTTAAAACGGCGGAAGTCGATCTCGTATCCCGTCTCCTTGGCGAATTCGCCATTGGCGATCGCCACGGAAGACGGCAAGGCGTCGGTTTGATAGGCGACGACGACCTTCTTGTCCGCCGCTTCAGCGACAACAGCCGTTGCAAGAGTGCCGACGCCGACGGCGATTGCGGCAACCAAATTCCTGAAATTCATCTTGAGCCCCTTTGTTCAGAGCCGCTCGGCTCTTGATCTCACCCTCAAAAGGGTAATCGTCGGAAAGGGGTTAGCGGGAGAAATAACAAACTATATTTATAGACTATAGAGATAATTGTTTCGTGATTCTGCCGCTTGTGCGATCCATAAGGCCCGGCGAGCGACGTCGAGGCTTGAATGACAAAATGTCTCGATGACGTTGCCTGAGCTTCAGGGAGAATGCGTTGATATACGATGTTATCGTCGTCGGTTCCGGTTTTTCAGCGATAGCGGTTACCTGCAATCTCATCGAACAGCTTCCCGCTTCGGCGAAGATCGCCGTCGTTGGCGACGATCCCGGTTTCGGCCGCGGGACGGCCTACCGGACGGAGCTCTATCTCCATCGCCTCAATGTTCCCGCCGGCCGCATGAGCCTGTTGCCGCATCAACCCGACGACTTTGTCGACTGGCTGAAAAGCCATGGACGCCTGACGCAGGCAGGCGATTTCGCCTCGCGCAGCGATTACGGTCTTTATGTTCGCGATACGCTTGCACGGCTGCTTCGAAAGCGGGACGGCCGTTGCCGGGTCGATTTCATCAAGGCCAAGGCGGCGGGATGCGTTGAACGCTATAGCAGCACGCTGGCCTTCCATCTCGGCAATGGTGACGAGATCGCCGGGAAGAACGTGGTGCTCTGCCTCGGTGTCGGTAACGCGAGCCTTCCGGTCGATCCGGATGGCGTCCCGCCATCGCTGCGATCACGGATCATCGAGAACCCGTGGCGGCTTTCGTGGCTGAGGCGCGTCGCACCATCCGATGCGGTGTGTATCCTCGGATCCGGCTTGACGATGATCGATCAGGTTCTCGCGCTTCGCGCCCATGGCCACAGCGGCAAGATTGATGTGCTTTCGCGGCGCGGGCTCGCACCGCTCGGACACGCGTGGAAGCCGCCGGTGCCTCTGCCGATCGACGTCGAGAGGCTTCCGGAGACGATCAGCGGCATATTGAAGACCCTGCGGGGAAAGAGCAGGACGGTTGCCGACTGGCGAGCCGTGATGGACGGCCTGAGGCCTGCAACGCAGGCTCTCTGGCAACGGCTTTCGAACAAGGAGCGGGCACGCTTCCTCAGGCATGCACTTCCCTGGTGGAACATCCACCGTCACCGGGTCGCGCCTGACGTGTTCGACAGGTTTGAGAAGCTGGTCTTAGACGGAACCGTTCGCTTCCACGCGGGCTTCCTGAAATCGCTCGGAGCCGAGGAGGGGCGGCTCGCTGCCAGCTACAGGGTCAGATCAACGCGCGAGATCGCCGAGATCAGGGCGGACTGGCTCGTCAACTGCACGGGAATGGAGCGGGCCGGGATCAGTCATTCACCGCTTTTGAAGGAAATGAGCCGCTTTGAGTTGATCGTCCCCGATCCTCTTGGCCTTGGAATCCAGGTGGATGCCGCTTCGGAGGTGATAGCCTCGTCCCGGATCTCGCCTGCCCGACTGTTTGCGGTCGGCGCCCTGACGGCGGGGCAATTCTGGGAGATCACGGCCGTTCCGGATATCCGGGTGCAGGCCAAGACCGTGGTCGAGGAGATTGTTTCAAGAGGCTAGCTCGCGACTTCTAGAGCAGCAGATCTTAGTGCTACAGCGTCCTTTGCACGTCTGAAAGACGCGCGGCGCTATAGGTCGGCACGGCTTGTTGAATTGCCGGCCGCCGACAGCTACAGTATCTGGTACGCCATAATACGATTCTTGCATTCGGCTGCCGCGGCGGAAGTTGAGCGTGCAAAGTCCAACACTGAGGTACAGAATGAGCGGTGCTCTGAAGGACGCCATTAGAGTTGAGCGTCCTGCGAAGACCTTGCGGGAATTGGCGCTCGACAAGGTCCGCGAGGCGATCGTCAATGGATATTTCCGTCCCGGAGATCGTCTTGTCGAGCGTGACCTCTGCGCCCAGCTCGGCGTCAGCCGAACAGTCGTGCGCGAGGTTCTGAGGCATTTGGAATCGGAAGGGCTTGTCGCCAATCTGCCGAACAAGGGGCCGATCGTCGCGCAACTCGACATCGAGGAAGCCAAGCAGATCTATGAGATCCGTGGCGCGCTGGAAGGCATGGCGGCGCGGCTGTGCGCGGAGCGCGGCAGCCCCGAGATCGTCGCTGCGCTGGAGGAATCGCTGGCCGGGATACGCAACAGTTACCGCGACAACGACATGTCGGCTGTGCTGACGAACACCTCTGCCTTCTATCATACGCTGTTCACGATGGTTGACAGGAACGTTGCCTGGGGTGTCGTCAATCTTCTCACCGTGCGCATAAACCACCTGCGCTCGATGACGATCAAGACGGAGAGGCGCGGCATCGAAGGGCCGTTGCAGATGTCGAAGATCGTTGACGCCATCCGCCGCGGTGACGGCGAGGGGGCTTACCGGGCGGCGATGGATCACGTCGCCGCCGCGAGCGCGATTGCCGAAGCGGTGCTGTCGGCGAAGCAGCCTGCCGACTAGGCGCGGCGGACTCGCTGTGGTCTTCGTCGCAGGCGGATGGCAAAGCGCCGGCACCGAGCATCTGTCGATGTCACTCCACTAAGCGCAATCATATTCCTAGGAATTTAGCAGACTCCGCACTCCAAGCTTGACACCCAACTTTGCTCAATGTGATGGTATGCCATAATAAATAATACATAAGGCGGTATCATATGAACTGGGACAATCGTGACCTCCGGACTTGCCGTGAGCCTTCGGCGCTGCCGTTGCGCGGTCTGTGGCTGCTGAAAATAAGCTGAAAAGAAGAGGCGCTTTCCAAGCGTGAGAGCACACGCGCGCCAAATTGAAAATCTCCGCCTCGGCCTGAACTGCGTCCATGCAGGAGCCAACTTGACACTCATATATTATGGTATACCATAATACGAAATTGAGAGATGAGGTGTTCGATGGCCATTCAAATTCGCAAGACGGGACTGCAGATCGAAACGACATTGATCGAAGGCGGCAAGGCCGCTGCGGTTCCGCTGAAGCTGTTTACCGCCTTTGCGGTCGTGAAGAATCCTTGGGCAGGGCGCGGCTTTGTCGACGACCTCAAGCCCGAGATTCACGCAGGCGCTCCAGTGCTCGGCGAGTTGCTGACCAAGATGATCATCGATGCGGTCGGGTCCGGCGAGGCTGTCGAAGGATATGGAAAGTCCGCTGTCGTCGGCCTGGACGGCGAGATCGAACACGGGTCCGCGCTCATCCACACGCTGCGCTTCGGCAATTTTTATCGCCAGGCCGTCGGCGCCAAATCCTATCTCGCCTTCTGCAACACACGCGGTCCGGCCAATGCGCCGATCATGATCCCGCTGATGGACAAGAACGATGAAGGCCGCCGTTCGCACTACCTGACCATCCAGACGTCGATCCCCGATGCGCCTGCTGCCGATGAGATCGTCGTGGCTCTCGGGGCTTCGATAGGCGGGCGCCCGCATCACCGCATCGGCGACCGCTACCAGGATCTGAAAGACCTGGGGCAGGACGTTGCCAATCCTGCGGGCGTTTGAGGGAGCGGCTCTGAGATGCTGACGGCCGGATCGACCACACGCACCGCTGCAGCAACAAACGCCGCCGGTGCCTTGCCCCGAAAGACGACGGCAAGCGGAACGGCCTATCATGATGCCGGCAGCGGCGAGCCGCTGGTTCTCATTCACGGCGTCGGCATGCGGCTTGAGGCTTGGGCTCCGCAGATCGCATTCCTGTCTGCAGGCCATCGCGTCATCGCTGTCGATATGCCGGGACATGGGGAAAGCGCAAAGCTGCCGGTGGGCAGTCGGCTCGAGGAGTTCGTCGCCTGGTTCGGACGCTTTCTCGACGAGATGGCAATCGGCACGGCAAATGTTGCCGGGCACTCAATGGGCGCACTGGTTTCGGGAGGGGCAGCCGCGACCTTTGGCGAGCGTATCAGCCGCGTCGCTTACCTCAACGGTGTCTACAGGCGTGACCCCGAGGCAAAGGCCGCCGTGCTTTCGCGCGCCGCGGCCATTCCGGTATCGGGCGTGGACAAGGAAGGCCCTCTGGCCCGCTGGTTCGGCGAGGATGCGGACAGCGTCACTGCGCGTGAATTGACACGAAAATGGCTGAACCTCGTCGATCCCCAGGGATATGCCGTTGCCTACGCCGCCTTCGCGGGAGGAGACGAGACCTATGCTGACGGCTGGAAAGACGTGGCTGGTCCGGCCCTGTTTCTGACGGGGTCCGATGATCCGAACTCGACGCCCTTGATGGCAACGCAAATGGCCGAGCTTGCGCCGCGGGGCTATGCCCGCATCGTCGAAGGCCATCGTCATATGGTGAACCTGACCGCGCCTGATATCGTAAATTCGCTGCTCGCTGAGTGGCTGTCGTTCGGGGAGGATGAACGATGACAATCCAGACTGTCGACCCAAGAGCGCTGCGAGATGCATTCGGGGCTTTTCCGACCGGGGTGACTGTCGTCACCGCCTGCGACGGGGACAGAAATCCGATCGGCTTCACGGCGAACTCCTTCACCTCGGTCTCGCTCAATCCACCGCTTCTCCTCGTCTGCCTTGCCAAGACGTCGCGCAATTTCGCCATCATGACCGGAGCGCAGCATTTTGCGATCAACGTGCTTTCGGAAACGCAGAAAGACGTGTCGAACACCTTTGCTCGACCGGTCGAGGATAGATTCGCGGCGGTCGAGTGGGCGAGGGGATCGGCAGGCTGCCCGATATTCTCAAGCGTGGCGGCCTGGTTCGAATGTGCCATGGAGCAGGTCATCGAGGCTGGCGACCACGTCATCTTGATGGGGCGCATCGAAGCTTTCGACAATAGCGGCCGCAACGGTCTCGGTTATGCGCGTGGCGGTTATTTCACGCCGACGCTCGCAAGCAAGGCGGTGTCCGCGGCAAGCGAAGGCAATATGGAACTTGCGGCCGTTGTCGAGCGGCGCGGGGAAGTTCTGCTGCTCGGCGAGGATGTGCTCTGCCTGCCAAGTGTCGACGCCCATGACGGCAGCCCGACCGAGGCACTGCAAAAATACCTGGAGACACTAACCGGGCTGAAGGTCAGCATCGGCTTTCTCTATTCGGTTTATGAGGGCAAGAGCGACGGCAAGCAGCACATTGTCTATCACGCCGTTGCCGGAGAGGGCGAGCCTGCCGGGGGCAGGTTCCTGAAGCCTGACGCACTGGTTGCGGCAAAGTTCAAGACCAGTTCGACTGCCGATATCGTCAACCGTTTTGCGATGGAAAGCTCGATCGGCAATTTCGGAGTCTATTTCGGCGACGAGACCGGCGGCACTGTTCACCCAATTCCAGCCAAGGACGCAAAAGCATGAAGTTCTCCCTCTTCGTCCATATGGAACGGCTCGACGCCAGCCAAAGCCACAAGAGCCTCTATGAGGAATTCGTCGCGCTCTGCGAGATCGCCGACAAAGGCGGCATGCACGCGATCTGGACGGGTGAGCACCATGGCATGGATTTCACCATTGCGCCCAACCCTTTCGTGACCATTGCCGATCTGGCGCGCCGCACATCGCGGGCACGGCTTGGGACGGGAACAGTGATTGCCCCCTTCTGGCATCCGATCAAACTCGCCGGTGAGGCGGCCATGGCCGATATCATCTGCGATGGACGACTCGACATCGGCATCGCGCGCGGGGCCTATTCCTTCGAATACGAGCGTCTGCTGCCCGGTCTCGATGCCTGGGGTGCTGGCCAGCGCATGCGCGAGCTCATCCCGGCGGTCAAAGGCATATGGGCTGGCGACTACGCGCATGACGGGGAATTCTTCAAGTTCCCGTCGACCACGTCGGCGCCGAAACCGCTGCAGCAGCCGAACCCGCCCATATGGGTGGCAGCGCGCGATCCGAACTCGCACGAATTTGCCGTTGCCAACGGCTGCAACGTTCAGGTGACGCCGCTCTGGCAGGGCGACGACGAGGTTCAGTCGTTGATGGAGCGCTTCAACGATGCCTGCGCGAAGAATCCCGAGATCGAGCGGCCCAAGATCATGTTGCTGCGTCACACCTATGTCGGCTCGTCAGAGGACGATGTCGCCCAGGCTGCCCATGAACTCAGCGTCTACTACAATTATTTCTTCGCCTGGTTCAAGAATGAGAAGCCGGTTACCCAGGGTCTGATTGAACGGATCCCGGACGAACAGGTCAGGGCAAACGCGATGCTGTCGGATCAGGTCATGCGCACCAACAATGTCGTTGGCGACGCTGAGACCGTCATCGACCGGCTCAAGGCGTATGAAGCGCTCGGTTATGACGAATATTCCTTCTGGATCGACACCGGCATGAGCTTCGAGCGCAAGAAGGCGTCGCTCGAACGCTTCATCACCGAGGTCATGCCAGCATTTCAGGAGTAAGACCATGCGGCGTTTCCAGCACTACATCGACGGCGAATTCTCGGATGGCGAGGCCAGCTATCCGAGCATCGATCCAGCCTCCGGCGCGGTCTGGGCTGATATGCCCGAAGCGCGCGAAGGGGATGTCGATCGGGCTGTCAACGCGGCCGACAGGGCGCTTTACGAAGGCGCCTGGCCGAAACTGACGGCCACGCAACGCGGCAAGCTGCTCTACAAGCTGGCCGACCTGGTTGCCGCCAACGCGCAGATCCTCGCAGAACTGGAGACACGCGACACCGGCAAGATCATCCGCGAGACATCTGCGCAGATCGCTTATGTCGCCGAATACTATCGCTATTATGCCGGTATCGCCGACAAGATCGAAGGCGCCTACCTGCCGATCGACAAGCCCGACATGGATGTCTGGCTTCGCCGCGAGCCGATCGGCGTCGTTGCGATGGTCGTGCCGTGGAACAGCCAGCTCTTCCTGTCGGCGGTGAAGATCGGCCCGGCGCTTGCGGCCGGCTGCACGATGGTGGTCAAGGCCTCGGAAGATGGGCCGGCGCCGCTTCTCGAATTTGCGCGGCTCGTGCACGAGGCAGGCTTTCCCGCCGGCGTCATCAACATCATCACGGGTTTCGGCGCCTCCTGCGGCGCCGCCCTCGGCCGCCATCCGAAGGTCGCGCACGTCGCTTTTACCGGCGGTCCAGAAACCGCCCGGCACGTCGTTCGCAACTCGGCCGAAAACCTCGCCTCCACCTCGCTTGAACTTGGCGGCAAGTCGCCATTCATCGTCTTTGCCGACGCGGATCTCGAGAGCGCTGCCAATGCTCAGGTCGCGGGCATCTTCGCCGCGACGGGGCAGAGCTGCGTTGCCGGATCGCGGCTGATCGTCGAACGCAGCATCAAGGACAAGTTCGTCGCCATGCTGCGTGAGAAGGCGGAGGCGATCCGGATCGGTGCTCCGCTCGATATGGCGACAGAAGTCGGCCCGCTTGCCACCAAGCGCCAGCAGGACAATATCGGCGCCCTCGTCGCCAAGTCGATTGAAAGCGGCGCCCGCCTCGTCACGGGCGGAAGCAAGATCGACGGCGACGGCTATTATTTCCCGCCGACGATTCTCGATTGCGACGATGTCGCCTCGCCGTCCCTGATCGAGGAATTCTTCGGACCGGTCCTGTCCGTCGTGTCGTTCGAGACGGAGGCCGAGGCGCTGCGGCTCGCCAACGATACCCGTTATGGCCTGGCTTCCGGCGTCTTCACCCAGAACCTCACCCGGGCGCACCGGCTGATGAAGGGGCTCCGTGCCGGGATCGTCTGGGTCAACACCTACCGCGTGGTATCACCGATCGCGCCGTTCGGCGGTTTCGGCCTGTCTGGCCATGGCAGGGAAGGCGGCATGGCCGCGGCGCTCGACTATACCCGCACCAAGACGATCTGGCTCAGGACATCGGACGATCCGATCCCCGATCCCTTCGTGATGAGGTAGCGCCGATGTTTTACGAGATCCGCACCTATCGACTGAAGAACGGCACGATCCCGCAATATCTCAAGATCGTCGAGGAAGAGGGGATCGAGATCCAGAAGAGCCATCTCGGCACGCTCGTCGGCTACTTCTTTTCGGAGATCGGGACGATCAACGAAATCGTCCACATCTGGGCCTTTGCGAGCTTGGACGACCGGGAAGCGAGGCGCCAGAGGCTTTTGGCCGATCCCCGGTGGCAGGCCTTCCTGCCCAAGATCCGCGATCTCATCGAGGTGGCGGAAAACAAGATTATGAAGCCAGCTAACTTTTCTCCCAGGAGCGAGGCGCACTGACGGCATAAGGCATACAGGACAAACCAGAACAAGGATAAGGGAACATGAAAACAACATTTGCTTTCGCGGCGGTTGCCGCATTCGTGGCTGTGTCCGGACCGGCGCACGCCGACAACATGGTCTTCTCGAGCTGGGGAGGAACGACCCAGGACGCGCAGAAGGCAGCATGGGCCAGCCCGTTCACCGAGAAGACCGGTATCACCGTCGTACAGGACGGACCGACGGACTACGGCAAGCTCAAGGCGATGGTCGAGGCCGGTCAGGTTACCTGGGACGTGGTCGACGTCGAAGGCGACTATGCCGCTCAGGCCGGCAAGAATGGCCAGCTCGAGAAACTCGATTTCTCCGTCATCGATAAATCCAAGCTCGATCCGCGCTTCGTAACCGATTATTCGGTCGGCAGCTTCTATTATTCCTTCGTGATCGGCTGCAATGCCGATGCCGTCAGCGCCTGCCCAAAGACATGGGCGGACCTGTTTGACACGGCAAAGTTTCCGGGAAAGCGCACATTTTACAAATGGTCGGCTCCCGGCGTGATCGAAGCGGCGCTGCTTGCCGACGGCGTGGCTGCCGACAAGCTCTATCCGCTTGATCTCGACCGCGCCTTCAAGAAGCTCGATACGATCAAATCGGATATCGTCTGGTGGTCGGGCGGCGCACAGTCGCAGCAGCTTCTGGCATCCGCCGAGGCTCCCTTCGGCAGTGTCTGGAATGGCCGCATGACCGCGCTTGCGGCGAGCGGTATCAAGACCGAGACCTCATGGGAACAGAACATCACCGCCGCGGATTCACTCGTCGTGCCGAAGGGTTCGCCGAACGCGGAAGCCGCGATGAAGTTCATTGCAATGGCGACCTCGGCCGAACCGCAGGCCGCCCTTGCAAAAGCCACCGGATATGCACCAATCAATGTTGACTCGGCCAAGCTGATGGATCCGGAGACGGCCAAGACCCTGCCGGATCAGCAGACGGCAAGCCAGGTGAATGCCGACATGAACTATTGGGCTGATAATCGCGATGCCATCGGCGAGAAATGGTACGCCTGGCAGGCGAAATAGCCTGAAACTTGAGATGATCAGGCACGGCGAATGTTCGCCGTGCCTGCCGCAGCGCTAGTGCCCGTTTGTTGGACCTCGGCGCCTGTGGAAATTGGCGGGTGGGAAGGACTGTCATGTCGACATATAGCGATGCCTCCGGCGCAATCATGCCCCTGCCAAAGGCGCGCAGGGCAACGGGTTTTGGCGGAGTCGTTCCGGCTCTCGCCTTCGTGGCGATCTTTTTCATCGCGCCGGTGGCGGTGCTCTTGTTGCGCAGCGTGCTGGAACCTGTTCCGGGCTTTGGAAACTATGCCCAGCTGATCGGGTCCGCGACCTATCTGAAGATTTTCGCCAACACCTTCATCGTCTCCGGTCTCGTCACGGTGATTTCGCTGCTGATCGGATTTCCCGTCGCCTGGGCACTGGCGATCATGCCCGGCCGCCTGACGTCGGTGATCTTTGCGATCCTGCTCCTGTCGATGTGGACCAACCTGCTTGCCCGCACCTATGCCTGGATGGTGCTTTTGCAGCGGACGGGGCTCATCAACAAGATGCTGATCGGAATGGGGCTGATCGACAAGCCCTTGGCGCTCGTCAACAACCTGACCGGGGTGACGATCGGCATGACCTATATCATGCTGCCCTTCATCATCCTGCCGCTCTACGGCGTGATCAAGAAGATCGACCCGTCGACCCTGCAGGCGGCAGCACTTTGCGGAGCCAACCGGTGGCAGTGCCTGACCCGTGTCCTGCTGCCCTTGGCCATGCCTGGCATGGCGGCCGGTGCCCTCATGGTCTTCGTCATGTCGCTTGGTTATTTCGTCACGCCATCGCTTCTCGGCGGCACTGCGAACATGATGCTCGCAGAGTTGATCGCGCAATTCGTGCAGTCGTTGGTCAACTGGGGCATGGGAGGTGCTGCGGCGCTGGTTCTCCTCGTGGTGACCCTGTCGCTCTATGCCGTGCAGCTGCGCTTCGTCGGCAACCAGAACCCGGGAGGGCGTTGATATGTTGCTCAATTTCGACCGCCTCGGCTGGTGGAAATACATGCTGCTGACGATAACGGTTCTGACTGCGGCCTTTCTGCTGCTGCCGATCGTCTTTATCGCCGCCCTGTCCTTCGGCTCCTCGCAGTGGCTGATCTTTCCGCCGCCCGGCTGGACGTTTCAATGGTACAGCGAGCTCTTTGCCGATCCGCGCTGGCTGGAATCAGCCTGGACGAGCTTCAAGATCGCGGTCATCGTGACGATCCTGTCGGTGCTGCTCGGGCTCGTGACCTCCTTCGGGCTGGTGCGCGGTTCGTTCCTGTTCCGCGATGCGCTGAAAGCGCTGTTCCTGACGCCGATGATCCTTCCCGTCGTGGTCCTTGCGGTTGCCCTTTATGCCTTCTTCCTGAGGATCGGCCTTGGCGGCACGTTGGTAGGCTTCGTCATTTCGCACCTCGTTCTCGCGCTGCCCTTCTCGATCCTGTCCATCTCAAGTGCGCTGGAGGGCTTCGACAAGTCGATCGAGGACGCGGCGGTTCTGTGCGGGGCCTCGCCTCTGGAAGCAAAGATCAGGGTGACCCTGCCTGCGATTAGCCATGGGCTATTTTCGGCGGCCGTCTTCTCGTTCCTGACATCCTGGGACGAGGTGGTGGTGGCGATCTTCATGTCCAGCCCGACGCTGCAGACGCTGCCGGTAAAAGTGTGGGCGACGCTGCGGCAAGACCTGACGCCGGTTGTCGCTGCGGCGTCGACCCTTCTCATCCTTTTGACGATCATCTTGATGGCGCTGGTTGCCGTCGTGCGTAAGGTACTGAAACAATGAAAGAACCATTCCTTCAGATCCGCGGAATACGCAAGGAATACGGCCCTGTCGTTGCCGTCCACGACGTCAATCTCGACGTTCGGCGCGGGGAGTTCCTGACCTTTCTCGGACCGTCCGGATCCGGGAAAAGCACGACCCTCTACATCCTGGCCGGTTTTGAAACTCCGACGAAAGGCGACATCACGCTGGAGGGCAAGACCCTGCTCGCCACGCCGTCGCACAAGCGCAACATCGGCATGGTGTTCCAGCGCTACACCCTGTTTCCGCACCTGACGGTAGGCGAAAACATCGCATTCCCGCTGAAGGTCCGGCGCAAGTCCAAAGCCGAGGTCGATAGCAAGGTGAAGGAGATGCTGCGCCTCGTCAGGCTCGAAGGCTTCGAGGATCGCAAGCCCGCGCAAATGTCCGGCGGCCAGCAGCAGCGTGTCGCCCTTGCCAGAGCCCTTGCCTATGATCCGCCGGTGCTTCTGATGGACGAGCCGCTGTCGGCGCTCGACAAGAAGCTGCGCGAGGAAATCCAGCATGAAATACGCCGGATCCATCAGCAGACCGAAGTGACGATCCTCTATGTCACGCACGACCAGGAGGAGGCGTTGCGGCTCTCCGACCGCATCGCCGTCTTTTCCAAGGGCGTCATCGACCAGATCGGCACGGGGCCGGAACTCTACGCCAATCCGCGGACCCGCTTCGTTGCCGAATTCATCGGCGACAGCGACTTCATTTCATGCGACCTGCTGTCATCCTCCGATGGGCAGGCTACCATTTCGCTTGGCGGCGGGAGCGTCTTCAATCATATTCCGGTGCATGGAAAAGGAACCTCCGGGACGAGGGCAGCCCTGATGCTGAGGCCTGAACGCATTCGATTGTCGCGCGCCCAAGCGGCGGAAGCGGGCCTTGCCGCAACGGTAAGCGACATTACCTTTCTCGGCAACAATATTCATGTCTCCACCGAGACGGCAACAGGCGAGGCGCTGGCGGTTCGCCTGCCGTTCGGTCACGAGGCTATCGCGGGGCTCAGCCGCGGAGATATAGTCCATCTGAATTTCGATCCCGGTGCCGCTCACGTATTCTGTTGAAAGTTGTCATATGAAGCTCAATGATCCCTCGCTGTTCCGTCAGGCATGCCCCATCGCCGATCGCTGGATCGAAACGGAAGGCCGCAAGGCGGCGACGGTCCGCAATCCGGCGACAGGCGAACCGCTGGGGGTGGTCCCTGATCTCGGTGCCGCGGAAACGGAGGACGCCATCCGCGCCGCCGTGATTGCCCAGAAGCTTTGGGCGAGGAAGACCGCCGGGGAGCGCGCCGCCGTTCTGAAGGCTTGGCATCGGCTGATGATCGAAAACCGCGACGATCTGGCGATGATCCTGACGCTGGAGCAGGGAAAACCCCTGGCCGAGGCCAAGGGGGAGATCACCTATGGCGCGAGCTTCATCGAATGGTTCGCCGAAGAGGCGAGACGCATCAACGGCGAGACCATCCCTGGACATCAGGCCGACAAGCGGATCCTCGTCCTGCGCCAGCCTGCAGGCGTAGTGGCCGCCATCACGCCCTGGAATTTTCCGAACGCGATGATCACCCGCAAGATTGGCCCCGCGCTTGCCGCCGGCTGTGCCGTCGTTCTCAAGCCGGCGCTGCAGACGCCATTCTCCGCCATCGCCATCGCCGTTCTCGGTGAGCGTGCCGGCCTGCCGCCSGGGCTTCTCAACATCGTCACGGGTGACGCAGCGGCAATTGGCGGGGCGCTGACGGCAAGCCGTGACGTTCGGGTCCTGACGTTCACGGGCTCCACCCGGACGGGCGAGCTGCTTTACCGGCAATGCGCGCCGACGATCAAAAAGCTCGGTCTCGAGCTTGGCGGCAATGCCCCCTTCATCGTGTTCGACGATGCCGATCTCGACGCCGCCGTCGAAGGCGCGCTCATCGCCAAGTTCCGCAACAACGGCCAGACCTGCGTCTGCGCCAATCGGCTTTATGTCCAGGACGGCGTCTACGAGGCGTTTGCCGCCAAGCTCGCCGCGGCGGTTTCGGGCCTGAAGGTCGGCAACGGTCTCGACCGCGACGTCGTGCTTGGCCCGCTGATCGACGACAACGCCGTCGCCAAGGTCGAAAGCCATATCAGCGATGCCGTTGCAAAGGGGGCCGGGATCGTCTTGGGCGGCAAGCGCCACGCGCTTGGCGGCCATTTCTTCGAGCCGACAATCCTGCGCGATGTCGCTGCCGGCATGCAGGTCGCGCGCGAGGAAACCTTCGGGCCGCTTGCACCGCTTTTTCGCTTCCGCGACGAGCAGGACGTCATCGAACAGGCAAACGACACCGAGTTCGGGCTTGCTTCGTATTTTTACGCCCGCGATCTGTCGCGGGTATTTCGCGTCGCCGAAGCCCTCGAATATGGGATGGTCGGCGTCAATACCGGTCTTGTCTCCACGGCTGAGGCTCCGTTCGGTGGCGTGAAGATGTCGGGTCTCGGTCGCGAAGGGTCGAGGCACGGATTGGACGAATACACCGAGCTTAAATATGTATGCCTCGGCGGCATTGCCTGATCTGGTCGATGCTTGCGCCTCGTCGCAGGGAAAGACCAGAATGCCTCTCGTCAGCATCGCCATGTATGTCACATCGGAGCCGCTCGCGGATGCGACGGCTGAGTTCTGGTCGTTCCTCCGGCATTATCTCGCGAATGCCGGCCTCAAGGGCTTGCCTGAAAAACTCGATCGGACGGTTCCCTATGACGAAGCCTGGTTGAGGCCGGATCTTCTTCTCTCGCAGGCATGCGGCTATCCCTTTGCCAGGAGCCTGCGAGGCAGGGTCCGCCTAGTGGCGACGCCGATCTATGACCATCCTGGCTGCGACGGTCCGCTGATGCGCAGCTTCATTGTCGTCCGCAAGGATTCTCCCCTTTGCTCGCTGGCGGATTTGCGGGGCACCACGGCTGCGATCAACAGCCCTGACAGCAATTCCGGCAGCAATTTCTTTCGCGCAGCGGTCGCTCCGCTTGCCGACAGCGGTCGCTTCTTCGGCCGGATTATCGAAACCGGCAGCCACCGCGGCAGCATCGGGGCAGTCGCCGAAGGCAGGGCTGACAGTGCGGCCATTGACTGCGTCACTTATGCGAATATTCGCCGCTTCGATCCCGGCCATCTCCAAGCGGTCCGCATCATCGCCGAAACGCCCAAAGGCCCCGGTCTGCCCTTCATCACCTCAGGCGATGCATCGGACGAGAGAATCCTTCTGCTGCGAAATGCGCTTGACGCCGCGATCAAGGAGCCATCGCTGGCACCTATGCGCGCTACACTCGGGCTCGTTGATTTTTCAGTGCTTTCCGAAGCCGACTATGCGCCGCTCTTATCGCTTGCCGGCGATGCATTGCCGCAATTGAGAGCTTGAGCGGCAGACGAATTTTTCCCGACTTTTTCTTCGGTTGGGAGTGAGCCACACGAACTAGGCAGGTGAAGGCAAGTCCGTATCACTCGAAACTTGAATGTAAGGAAAAATTCCATTACTTTTGTATGGGTTTAAAGTTCGGAGATTTTCCATGGCTTCCCTTGCCGTCACAATGAAAGGGCAAATCACGCTGAGACGGGATTTGCTGACGCATCTTGGGGTCAAACCGGGGGAGCGGATCGAATTCGACAAGCTGCCTGGGGGCGAGCTGCGGGTAAGGGCTGCTCGTCCGACGGGGACAATCGAGGACTTTATCGGACGGCATGCTGGCAAGATGAAAAAACCGTTGACCATCGAAGAGATGAACGAAATCGCGGCTTCGGGCTGGGCCGGCGAGGAATGAAAGTTTCAGTCGATACCAACATTCTTGCTCGAGCCGTCTTGCAGGATAATGCTGAGCAGGGAAGGGCAGCGGCAAAGCTCCTCAGGGAAGCATCACTGATCGCGGTTTCCCTGCCGAGCTTATGTGAACTGGTCTGGATACTGCGTCGAGGAGCCAGGCTATCAAAGGAAGATGTTTCACAGACGATCCACGACCTGCTCAACGCGGGCAATGTGGCGATGAACCGTCCTGCGGTCGAAGCAGGACTGGCCATGCTGGAGGCGGGTGGCGATTTTGCAGATGGCGTGATCGCCCATGAAGGAGCATGGCTTGGCGGCGAGAGCTTCGTAACTTTCGACAAGCAGGCGGTCGAGCTGGTAATCCGCCAAGGCCAACCCGCGCGTCTTCTCGCCTGAAATTCCGCAGGCTCATGAGCGAGACGGCGGGCAGGCGTTAGCCTCAGAACCGATGTTCCGCTCCTTCGACCGGATTTGCCCAGACTGTCATTCCAGGCGCAAATGGCGTCTCGCCTTCGGCGCGCACCACCATCTCACCGAGTTCGGGGACGTCGAGGTAGAGGATCGCGTCGGCGCCAAGCCGCTCGAGATGCCGGATCCTGCCCTGCCACTGCCCGGCACCTTCCGAAAGCCTGATATGTTCCGGGCGAATGCCGTAGGTCGTGCAGTTCATTCGCCGCGCGGTCTCGCCACCATAGAGGTTCATCTTCGGGCTGCCGATGAATCCGGCGACGAATGGTGTTGCCGGAGTGCGATAGAGTTCCATCGGGCTGCCGATCTGCTCGACCGCGCCGCCGTTCAGGACGACGATCTTGTCTGCCATCGTCATGGCCTCGACCTGGTCGTGGGTAACGTAGATCATCGTCGATTTCAGGCGGGCGTGCAGATCGGCGATCTCAAGACGCATCTGGGCTCTGAGCGAAGCGTCGAGATTGGAGAGCGGCTCGTCGAACAGGAAGACCTTGGGATCGCGGATGATCGCGCGGCCGATGGCGACGCGCTGCCTCTGGCCGCCGGAGAGCGCTTTCGGCTTTCTCTCCAGCAGCTGGGTGAGCTGCAGCGTTTCAGCCGTCGCCGCGACCTTGGCGGCGATTTCCGCCTTTGGGCGGCGGGCGAGTGAAAGGCCGAAGCCGATATTCTCGGCGACGGTCATATGCGGGTAGAGCGCGTAGCTCTGGAACACCATGGCAATACCGCGCTCGGAGGGTTCGGCATAGGTCACGTCCTTGCCGCCGATGGTCAGCGTGCCTGCAGTCGATTCTTCCAGGCCGGCGATGATCCGCAGCAACGTCGATTTTCCGCATCCAGACGGGCCGACGAAAACGACGAACTCGCCGGAGGCAACCTCCAGATCGATTCCCTTGATGACTTCAAGGGCGCCAAAGCTCTTGCGAACTTGCTTGAGAGTGAGCTCAGCCATTCGGTTACCCTTTTACTGCGCCGGCCGTCATGCCGGCGACGATCTGCCGGTTGAAGAAGATGAAGACAATCAGCGGCGGGATCGTCACGAGGAGGATATTCATGAAGAGGAGATTGTACTGGCTCGTATACATGCTCTGGAAATTATAGAGCGTCAGCTGCACGGTCACGTTCTCCTTGCCGGGAAGGTAGTAGAGCGGGTTGGTAAAATCGTTGAAGATCGCGATCGACTGCACGACGATGTTGGTGACGGTCACCGGCTTCAGCAGCGGCAGGATCACTCTGAAGAAAATCTGTCGGGGTTTGGCGCCATCGATCAGCGCCGCCTCGTCAAGGTCGCGTGGTATGGTCGAAATGAACGACCGGTAGAGCAATGTCGAGAACGAGAGATTATAGGCGACCTGGATCAGGATCATCCCGGTCATGGTCTTGAAGAGACCGATCTCCTGCAAGAGGCCGATGGTGGGTACGACGGCTGGGGGCATCATCAGACCCATGAACAGGGCAATGGAGGCCACCTTGTTCCAGACGGTCTTGCGGCGCTGCATCACATATCCGACCATTGCCGACAGCAGGATCAGGATCGTGACGGAGGCCACGGTGATCAGCGTGGAGTTGAAATAGGCGAGCGCGAGCTGGTAGTCGCGCGCCTTGAAGACGGCGACCAGATTATCCCAGAACAGCCAATGTTCGGGCAATTCGAAATCGAGGCGAGAGGCTTCGGATTTCGATTTGACCGCCTGGAGAGCGACGAAAACGAAGGGCATGACGAAGATGACGGCCGCCACCGCAAGGGCTATCGCGCCGGTCACGTAAGGGCGGACGTTTCTCATTCCTCGACCTCGCGCCGGTTGAACCACAGGGTGAATGGCAGGATGATTACGGCGATCAGCGCAAACAGGATGACGTTTCCGGCCGTCGACAGGCCGTAAAAACCCGCCTGGTACTGCTTATAGATGACCGAGGCGATCACATCCGAGGAGAAACCAGGCCCGCCGCGGGTCATGGCCCATATCAGATCGAAGGATCGAAGCCCGCCGATCAACGACAATGTCACCACGATGACAGTGGCGGGACGCACGAGCGGCAGGGTGATCCGGAAAAATTGCTGGAGACGCGTGGCGCCGTCAATCCGCGCGGCCTCATAATAATCGGGGCTGATCGCGGCAAGCCCGGCGATGAAGATCAAGGTGGCGAGGCCGACACCCTTCCAGACATCGACCAAAGCCACCGAAAATAACGCCAGCGCCGGATTGGTGAGCCATCCCGGGCCGGGAATGCCGAGCGTCTCGAGCGTGACATTGATGATGCCCTTGGTCGGATGCATCATCACCGTGAAGGTGATGCCGATACCGATCGTCGAGACCAGGACGGGAAAGAAGACCAGCGTGCGCAGGAAGCCGCGGGCAAAGATATTGCTGGTCAGGAGCACGGCAAGCAGCAGCCCGCAGACCGTCTTCAGGCCGGATGTCGTCACGGCATAGATCAGCGTGTTGACCAGTCCCTTGACCAGGAATGGTTCGGAAAAGAATTGCTGAAAATTTTCGAGCCCGATGAATTCGGCGGTCGAAAGATCCCAGCGTGTGAGGCTGAACCAGAGAGAGGATACCGTGGGAACCAGAAACAGCACGCCGTAGATGATTGCGGCCGGAATGAAAAACCACAGCGGGTAGGGCGATTTGCGCGAGCGGGGGCGTGTCTCGGTCATGACTACCTCTTCGATCGGGTGGAACCTCGCCCCTTGAGGAGCGAGGTTAATTGACCCGAAAGGCAGCTACCAGTTGGGCAGGCCGAGCTGCTTGGCCTGCTTGCGCACGTCGTCGTCATAGAGCTTTGCCGCGTCGGCCGGCTGGCGAATACCGGAGCCGACTTCGACGGTGATCTGCTCGAGAGCCGGTCCCTTGATCGGCGACACGAATTCCAGCGCCGGGGTCGTTTTGTCCTTGGCCTCGAAATAGGGGAGCATGTCCTTTATCGCAGGCGGTACGCTGGCTGGCAGGTCGCAGCCGTCGATCAGGGAAGGCCCCTGAACGGCATTGGTTTCCACCATGATCTTGCAGGCCTCGACGCTTCCCGCGAAATCGACGAATTTCCGCGCTTCCTCGGCGTGCTGGCTGGTCAACGGAATGTAAAGGGCTGGCGGCATCCAGACCGTCAAGCCGTTGGTTGCGGCGTCGTCGCTCGGCTGCGCGAAAAAGCCGACATCGTTGAGGTTTTCTGGATAATTCTGTTTGAGCGCGCCGACCGCGAAGCTCAGCATCGGATAATGCGCTGCCTCGCCGGTTGCCACCATTCTCAGGCCATCGTCGTAGCTTGCCGCGCCGAAATCTTCGTTCATCAGACCGGCGTCGTGAACGTCCTTCAGCCGTTCGAAGCCCTTCAGGGCCGCAGGCGTCTCTGCGTATTTTGCCTTGTTGGCGGTATAGTCCGCGGCGAAGTTCGGTACGGCCGCGTGCAGGTTGTAATAGTCAGCCAGAACGAACAGCTGCGAGGTCCAGGTATCGCGATAGGTCTGCGCCACGGCGACTTTTCCGGCAGCTTTGACCTTCGCGTTGTTCGCCATGAAGTCCGCCCATGTCTTCGGGACGGAGAGGCCGAGGTCCTGATAGATTTTCCTGTTGTAGAGGATCCCGCCCGCCATCGCCGTGCCGAAGGGAACCCCATAGACCTTGCCATCGGCACGGACGACCGATTTGAAACCTTCGTCGACCTTCGCTTGCGACGACAGGTCGCTCAGATCGACAAGCGTCTGTGTCGGCTTCAGCGCCTGCAGCAGCGAGCCGGAATTGTAGAGAAACACATCTGACATCTCGCCCGTCGCCAGGCGCGTCTTGATGATGTTGTCGCCTTCGCCGCCACCGGCCCGCGGCTCGATTTCGATCGTCACGCCAGGCGCCTTTGCCTGATAGGCGGCAACGAGTGCCTCGGCTGCCGCGACGGTGTCCGGGTTGTTGTCGATCAGGAATGACAGCGTGGTGTCTGCATGTGACGGACCAGCCGCGACCAGTGCCAAAAGCGCGGAGGCGCCCGCAAGAATGAGTTTTATCCGATGTGTCATGACGTTCCTCCTCTGAACGGTGTGACGTGTATGCTCCTCAAGAATTGGGTAGGGAAAAGACCAGCTGGTGCGTTCCAGGGGGAAGAACGGCTTCCTCGACGACAGGCTCTCCGTTGAGCGACGGGTTTTGATGCCGTTTTCCGGGCCGGAACCGGCCGATGCAGCCTTCCGGAAGCGTCAGCACATAGGTGACCTTGTTGCCGTCACACTGCCAGCCGGCCTCGATGCGTCCCTGGCTGATATCATGATAGGCCGAAACCGGCGAAAGGGACGGAATCGGCGCGGGATCGACGATCACCTCGGCAAATCCGGGTGCGCTCGGGCTCGGCGAAATTCCGGCGATGCTTTCGAACAGCCACTGGCAGACAGCGCCATAGGCATAGTGGTTGTAGCTGTTCATGTCGGGTTCGTAGATCGTGCCGTCAGGCGCCATGGAATCCCACCGCTCCCAGATCGTCGTCGCCCCCTTCGACACCTGGTAGAGCCAGCCCGGCACATCCTCCTGCAGGAAGACTTTTTCGGCAAGATCGTCCATGCCGAGCTTCGTCAGGGCCGGCAACAGGGCCGGCGTGCCGATGAAGCCGGTGCCGATCTTGTAGTCGGCATCGATGATCACCTGCCGGAAATGCTGCTGTGCGGCTTGCGTGTGCTCCGCCGGTATCAGGTCGTGGAGGAAGGCAAGCGCATAGGACGTCTGGTCGTTGTGTGCGAGCCGTCCTGCCGGCGTGATGAACTCGTTGGTGAATGCCCGCTGGATCTCGTTTGCGCGCTGTTTCATCTTTTCTTCAAGCGCATGCTCGCCGAGAGTGGCTGCGATCTTTGCCAGAAGGTCGGTCGAGATGAAGTGGTAAAGCGTGGCCGCGCAGTCGTCAGCAATCGTCGGACGAGGCTTCCGGTTGTCGCCGACCGGCTGCAGCCAGTCGCCGAAGGTGAAGCCGCGGTCGCCCCAACGCGAGGGCGGACGCACGAGCGGACCATCCGAGATCGACCAGACGAAATCGACCCAGCGCACCATGGAATCCAGGCACTCCGACAGGACGGCCCGGTCGCCGTAATGGGTGTAGAGTACCCAGGGGATGACGACGATCGCGTCGCCCCAGCCGGTCGAGCCGGCATAGCCCGGGAAATTGGCCGGATGCAAGCGCGTCGGATCCGGTGAAAAGTGCGAGACGGCGCCATCCTCGCGCTGATCAGCCATCACATCCCGCAGATACTTCCTGAGAAACGATTGGCTGTCGCTCAGCCAGCATGCGGCTGCGGCAAATACCTGGGCGTCGCCCGTCCAGCCCAGGCGTTCATCGCGCTGCGGGCAATCGGTTGGAACTTCGACGAAATTGGCGCGCTGCGACCAGATGGTATTCTCGACGAGGCGATTGACCAGCGCATTGCCCGAAGTGAAACCGCCGGCGGGCTCAGGCACCGACGAGATCGGGATGGACGCGATTGCGAGGATCTTCGCATCGCCCTCGATCGTCACCCGGGCATAACGGAAGCCGTGGAAGGTGAAATGCGGTGCGTAGGTCTCATCGCCGTCTCCCCGCAGCGTGTAGACGGTATGTGCCGCGGCAGTGCGATAGTTGCGATTGTCGAAATGACGATCGGGGCCGAGTACCTCCGAATGCTCCACCCGGACTTCGGCGCCGGCAGCGCCGCGGACCTTGTATCTGACATAGCCGCCGGCATTCTGGCCGAAATCGTAGACGGTCCTGCCCTCATCGTCGGTCCAGCTTTCGACAGCGGCAAGTGGCGGCAACTCGCGCACCGCAGCCGTTTCGTGCGCGACAAGCAGCGCCCTGTCAAAGGGCAATCTCTCGGTGCCATGGCTCTCCAAGTAGTTTTCCTGGCGGGCATCGTAGATTTCGCCGAAGTAGATTCCGGATTTCAGGATCGGCAGAAGGCCGCTTCGCCATGAGGTGTCGGTGGAAAGAACGGTGCCATCCGGTCCGATCAGATCCGCAATAGCGCCGATCCTGTCGCCCCAGCAATTCGGGATCGCCTGGGCGCCCCACATCAAAGGCGACCGATACCATCCGTCGGCAAGCCAGATCTCGATCCGGTTGAGACCCGGCTTGAGCAGGTTGGAGACGTCGTATCGCTGATAGGCAAGGCGATCGTCGTAGTTCGTCCAACCCGGGGTCAACAGGTCGTCACCGACGCGAACGCCGTTGATGAAGCAGCGGTAGAGGCCAAGTGCTGATATAAAGAGCTCGACGGGAAGCTTGGCGCCATCATGTTCGAAAGTCTTGGAGACGAAGCTTGCGGCCGTTCCCTGACCGCCATCCGATAGTGGCGCGATCATATCCCCGGACCAGGCACGCGAAACGAGGTTGCCGCTGATGGCTGCCGGCTGAAAGTTCATCAAGTCCTCCCGACGAGTTGTAGAACGTTCTCCATATAACGTTCTACATTTTCTTCGGAAGCGCAATAGAATTTTCGTTGCCAGTCTGCCATGGTGGTTCTGCGGGCGATGTCGACGATCCGCAGCAAGCCAGAGATTTCATGTCAATCGAAGAAAAACAAAAGCCGCAACGCAACGATCGCGTGACGATCCGGACGGTGGCAACTCACGCAGGCGTATCGGTCGCAGCGGTTTCCAAGGTGATGCGAAATGCCTACGGCGTCAGTGATGCGCTGCGCGCAAGGGTGACTGATGCCATCGAGGCACTCGCATATCGCCCCTCGCGGGCAGCTAGAGGGCTGCGTGGCCGGAGTTTCACCATCGGAGTGCTCCTGATCGATATCCGCAATCCTTTCCTTCCGGAGGTGATTGCCGGCGTAAACGGGGTGCTGGCGCCTTCGCACTACCAGGCGATGATCGGCGTCAGCGATGCGCGCGTGCAGCTGGAGACGTCGTTGATCGAGTCGATGATCGACTACAAGATGGACGGCCTTATCCTCGTTGCGCCGCGTTTGCCCTCGGAGATCCTCGCAAAGTTCGCAGTCCAGATACCGATCGTCGCGGTCGGTTACCACGATGCCAGCGCTACGGCCTTCGATACCGTCAACGCAGACGATCAGCGCGGCGCGGAGATCGCCGTGGAAGCGCTTCTGGCCTGCGGTTATCGCGACATCGAAATGCTCAGTCTCGGCGAGCGCCAGGGGCACGCGGTCTCCGTCGTCCGCCAGCGTGAGATCGGATTTCGCCGGGCGATGCAGCGTGGCGGGCTCGGCTCCTCGCCAGCGATCGGCAAAATTCCCATTGCTTCGCCGAAGCGGGAAGAGGCGATGCGAAAGTTCCTATCGAGGAAGGACAGGCCGCGCGCCGTTTTCTGCTGGAGCGATCTCGACGCGATCACCCTTCTGAGCCTAGCTATGGAGATGGGTGTGCGCGTGCCCGAAGATCTCGCCGTCATCGGATACGACAATTCGTCGACCGCAGCACTCGGCCTCGTCAACCTCGCAAGCATCGATCAGTCGGGCAGGGAGCTCGGTCAGGTCGCAACCCGGGCCCTCATTTCCAGAATAGAAGGCCGCACCGCTTCCGAGCATATTCTCCAGATACCATCGCTGGTCAGCCGCAACAGCCTGACCCGTTCCGGCAATTCCACGGACAGATAATAGCGACGACGGCCGGCTTGCTGTGTTGCTTGCCGTCGTTCTCAGCCGGATTGAAGGGGGCTGCCGCAAGACTGCCGCACGACCAGGCGACAGGGCAATTTGGTGATGCCGGCAGGGACCGGCTCACCCTTGGAGAGGCTGAGGATTGCCAGGCCGGCGCGATGGCCCAGTTCCTTCAACTCCATGTCGATGGTGGTCAGCGGCGGGCGCGTTTGCCGTGCGACGACCTCCCAATTGTCGAAGCCGACCACGGCGACATCCGTGGGAATCTCCACATTGAGGTCGCGTAGCGCGTCGATGACACCGCGGGCGATCTCGTCGCTGCCGCAGAAGATGGCGTCGGGCTTTGCGCCGGGCCGGGCAAACACCGACTGAACGGCCTCGTGACCCCATTCCTCCGACCAGTCGCCGAACATCGCTTCGGCACCGTCGCCGCAGGCGTCAAGATAGGATTGGGCGCGGATGCGAGCGGCGAGATAATCCCGCGGTCCGGTGATGTGGAGGATCCGCGATCGACCGAGTTCTTTCAGGTGGTCGACGGCGAGGCGGGCGCCCTGTTCGTCATCCGGAAAGAAGGTGACGCTGTCAGCCGGCCCCTCGGCAAAGACGTAGACGACGGGTATCGGCAGGCGGGACAGCTGGACTGGCGGCGTGAGGTCGAGGCGGGTCGCGGTGAATATGATGCCGTCGACCTGCCGGTCGAGAAGCGCCTCCAGATGCAGCTGGGCGAGCCTCGGATCATTATTCGTGGCGCAGAGGAAGACGGACACGCCGTGATCGACCAGCACCTCCGATACCCCGGCCGCCATCGGCAGCGTCAGTCGGCCATAGGTGTCGTTCGTCAGCATGCCGATCGCATGGCTTCGCTTGCTTAGCAACCCACGGGCGAGTGCATTGGGCCGAAATCCGATCTCCTCCGCCACGCGCCGGACCCGCTCGCGTGTTTCGGCATTCGTCCGGCCGGTGTCGTTCAGCGCGTTGGACGCCGTCGAAATGCTGACGCCTGCAGCCTTCGCCACATCATAAATCGTCCGTCTTCGATCGCCCGTATTCTTCAAGTGCCGCCTCATAGTCGATTCATGATAAAAGCTTTTAGCAGAAAAAAATGTGCTGTTAAAAGGTTTTATCAAACTCACATCATATTTTTGCACACAGACTGTCGACACCAAAAAATTTCTGATCTAACGTCCATTTCGTCCGATGGCCTGAGGCCTGAACGAGAAAAAGGGGAACAAGCATGCTTCGACTGAAAACGACGATCACCGCTCTTGCACTGCTGGCAAGCTCTTCTCTCGCCGGCGCCGAAGAAATCACCCTATGGGTGCGCACGTCGTCCGGCGCCGTCCTTCAGGGGTTGGCAGACAAATACAACGCCTCTCACTCCGACAAGGTCAATGTCACCCAGATCACGGCGGAGCAAATGGTGCCGAAGCTGGGTGCGGCGATTGCCGGCAGCGCGGCTCCTGACGGTGCCGTGCTCGACCTGATCTATCTCCCGACCTTTGCCGCCGCGGACGGTCTCGAGGATATCTCCGACTTCGTGAAGGGGCTGCCTTATTCCGCGGCCATGAGCCCGTCCCACATCCGCCTTGCCACCTATGACGGCAAGATCTACGGCGTGCCGGCCCTGCCGGATGCCTCCATCATTGCTTATAATACCGATCTGTTCACCAAGGCCGGCCTCGATCCGAACAAGGCGCCGGCGTCGATGGAGGAGATTGCCACCGACGCCAAGAAGATCGCCGCGCTCGGCAACGAGACCTATGGCTTCTATTTCGTCGCTAATTCGGGAAGCTGGCTGATCTACGATTTCCTGCCGCATCTCTGGGCCGCCAGTGCCGATGTGCTGAGCGATGACGGCCGCAACGCCACGGTCGATACGCCGGCGCTGCGTGAGACCATCGCTGCCTATCGCGATATGTGGAAGGCCGGTGCGATCCATCCCACCTCGCGTTCCGGCAACGGCAACAATGCCGTCGAGGCCTTCGCCTCGGGCAAGGTCGGCATCCTGATGACCGGCTCCTACATCGTCAATCTGCTGACCAGCAAATATCCCGACGTGAAATTCGCCGTCGCACCGATCCCCGGACCGAAGGGCGGTGAATCGAGCTTTGCCGGCGGCGATACGCTTTCCCTGATTAAGGGCATCAGCGAAGAGAAGAAGAAAGTCGCGCTCGACTTCGTCAATTTCTACATGCAGCCCGAGCAGCAGGTCTACATCACCCAGGAATCGGGGATGCCGTCGCGCACCGACCTCGCAGCGGAAGCCTATGCGAAGTTCGACCAGCGCAATCTCGTCGCCTACAATATCCTCGCCAAGGGGCGCACGCCTTACACATTTTCGTCCGACGAACTCTTCGTCAGCCGCACCGGACCCTTCCTCAATCTGATCCAGGGCACGATCTTCGGCGACGATGTCGACGGAACGATCGCCAAGACGCAGGCCGACTTCACCCGCATCCTTGAACGCACCAATCCGGACTAAGCCAACGCGTTTCGGCAGGGTATCTGTGGATGCCCTGCCGTCCATTTCACATCTCGACTTTCAAGCGGAAGGAGGAGTTGCGGTGGTATCCTCGACACTTCGCAGCCGGAGGCGCGCAGTCGCGACCGGAGAACCCGAGCCAAAGGGTTGGCTTGGTCTTGCCTTCATCCTGCCGGGCTTGCTGTTCATCGTCGTGCTTTTCCTCGTGCCGCTTGTCATGACGGTCTGGATGAGCTTCTACAACTGGCCGCTTCTTGGCCGGACGAAATTCATCGGCCTTTCCAACTATGCCGAGCTGATCGGCGATACCCAGCTCTGGCATTCCCTGGGTTTCACGCTGCTCTACACGGTGCTGGTCACGGCTGCGATCTTCCTGGTGGCCTTTCCTTTGGCGCTGCTCGTCGACCGGCCGCTGCGGATCGCCGGCTTTTTCCGCACGATCTATTTCATGCCCGTCGTCATCGGCTTCGGGGCGGCCTCGACATTGTGGATGTGGCTGCTCAATCCCGATAGCGGCGTCTTTGCGCAGTTGCTGCGCGGAGCAGGCATTATCGACAGCGCCCCGAGGCCGCTCGAAAGTTTCTGGCCAGCACTCGGCGTCGTCATCCTAATGGTCGTCTGGAAAACAGCGGGCTTCACGATGATCATCCTTCTGACCGGCCTGCAGAGCATATCCAACGACGTCATCGAAGCCGCCAGGATCGACGGCGCCAGCGTCTGGAGCCGGTTTCGCCGTATCACGCTGCCTTTGATGAGGAACTCGGTCGTGCTGGCGCTCGTCCTCAACGTCACTTCGTCGATGCTGGCCTTCGACCAGTTCTTCATCATCACCCAGGGCGGCCCTGAGAACAGCACGATCTCCGCGGTCTTCTCGATCTATCTCGCGTCGTTCTCATCCTACCGTCTCGGTTATGGCTCGGCGATCTCCTTTGCCTGCTCGTCGTCCTGGTGGCGATCAGTGCGATCCAGTTCGTCCTGCTGCGCCAGCGGCCGGAGGAGGGTTGATGGAACGGCTCAATTATAATCTCGCGGCGAAGCCGGCGAGCGAGCGGCTCGGTTATCTCGCCTTCGTTCTGACGGCATGCGTCTTTGCCGTCTTCTTCGTGATGCCGATCGTCTGGTCCTTCGCCAATTCCTTCAAGCCCGCGGCCGCAGCACTTGCCGATCCGGCAGCGCTTTTCTCGAAAGCCTTCTCGCTCGAAAATTACCGCCGCCTCGAACATGTCGGCGCCGGCTGGTACGTCTATGCCGGCAATTCGGTGCTGATCGCTGCCGGAACGGTGATCCTGACGGTGCTCGTCTCGGTGCCGGCGGGATACGGCTTTTCGAAATTCCGCTTTCCCGGTCAGTCGCTGCTCTTCGTGCTGATCATGGCGACGATGATGATTCCGTTCCAGTCGATCCTGACGCCGCTTTTCCTGATCCTGAAAGTCTTCCGGCTGCAGAACAGCCTTCTCGGCCTGGTGCTGATCTATGTGACCTTCCAGCTTCCTTTTTCCGTTTTCATGATGCGCAACGCCTTCGACGCGGTGCCGAAGGCGCTGATCGAAGCGGCGCGGATTGACGGTGCTTCGCAGGCGACGATCCTGCGCCGGATCATGCTGCCGATCGCGCTTCCCGGTGTCGCCACCGTTGCGATGTTCGCCTTCCTGAATTCCTGGAACGAATTCCTCGCTGCCCTCATCTTCCTGTCCGATCAGAACAAGTTCACGCTGCCGATCATGCTGGTGAATGTTTCGTCGGGCATCTACGGCATCATCGACTGGGGCGCGCTGCAGGCCGGCATAGCCGTGACCATGGTCCCCTGCATCCTGCTTTTCCTTCTCTTGCAACGATATTACGTGCGCGGCCTGACGGCCGGCGCCGTGAAGTAACAGCGCTCGTCCCGCTCAGGAGTCCTCATGACCAGCTCACCTCGCTTTCAACCGGCACGCGCTGCGGGACGGCAGCGATACAGGCCTGCCGACCATACCGGTGTCGTATTCGATGGCGGTTTCTGGCAGAGCTGGACCGAGACGGTTCGCAACGTCACCATCCCGACGCAGCACAAGCGGCTGGAAGAGGAGGGCTTCCTCGAGGTGCTCGATTTTGACAAGCCGGCCGGGCCGCTGGTGCGCCCGATCCAGCCGAGCGGACTGTCGATGCAGCATTTCTTCGATTCCGATTTCGGCAAATGGATCGAGGCCGCAAGCTACACGCTGAAGGCTCACCCGAATGCTGTGCTCGAAACGAAGATCGACGCTATCGTCGAAAAGCTCGAAAAAGGGCAGATGGCGGATGGCTACCTCAACAGCTGGTTCATTCGCCGCGAGCCGGACAGGCGCTGGACCAATCTGCGCGATCTGCACGAGATGTATTCGATGGGCCACCTGCTGGAAGGGGCCGTCGCCTACTACGAGGCGACGGGAAAGCGTCGTTTCCTCAATGTGATGATCCGCGCCGTCGACCATATCATCGCCACCTTCGGCGCGGAGCCCGGAAAGCTCAGGGGTTACGATGCCCATGAGGAAATCGAGCTGGCGCTGGTCAAGCTCTATCGCGTGACGCGCGATCCGCGGCATCTGAAGCTTGCGACCTATTTCGTCGACGAACGTGGCCGGATGCCCTCATATTACGACGAGGAGGCTCGCAAGCGCGGCGAGAGCCCTGATGATTACGTCTATGAGACATATGCCTATAGCCAGGCCCATATGCCGGTGCGCGACCAGCACCAGGTCGTCGGACACGCGGTTCGCGCCATGTATCTGTTTTCTGCGATGGCGGATCTCTCCCATGAGAACGACGATCCGACATTGAAGGCGGCCTGCGACCGGCTTTTCGACAATCTGGTCAGCCGCCAGCTCTACGTGACCGGCGGCCTTGGCCCATCGGCATCCAATGAAGGGTTCACCCGGGAATTCGACCTGCCGAACGGGACAGCCTATGCCGAGACATGCGCAGCCGTAGCGCTCGGCTTCTGGAGCCATCGCATGGCACAGGTCGATCTCGACAGCAAGTTCACCGACAGGCTGGAAACGGTGCTCTACAACGGCGCGCTTTCCGGCATCTCGCGCGACGGCGAACATTATTTCTATGAGAACGTCCTTGAAAGCCACGGGCAGCACCGCCGGTGGAAATGGCATTACTGCCCCTGCTGCCCGACCAACATTGCCCGTTTCATCACGTCGCTCGGCCAATATTTCTATTCCACGGGTGATCATGAGCTCGCCATCCATCTCTACGGCACCAATTCCGCCGAACTGACAGTCGGCGACAACTTCGTGCGCCTGATCCAGGAGACGCAATATCCCTGGGATGGTGACATCAGCCTGCGGTTCGCCGTCGAGCGGCCAAGCCGGTTTCAGCTTCGTCTTCGCATCCCCGGATGGTGCAGGCAGGCGCAGGTCTCGGTCAATGGTGCTGCCGTCGATCTCGATCAATGCGTGACGAAGGGTTATGCAGCAATATCAAGGGAATGGCGCAATGGTGACGAGGTCCGCATCGGCTTCTCGATGCCGGTCGAGCGCATCTACGCGCATCCTGCCGTCTCCGAAGACGGCGGACGCGTCGCACTGCGGCGCGGGCCTGTCGTCTATTGCATCGAGGAGACCGACCTCGGCGGCGAGCCGCAGCGGCTCCGCCTGCCGGCATCTGAGGAAATTTCTGCCCGTTACGATGCCGCGCTTCTCGGCGGAGCGACCGTCCTCGAAGGCACTGCGCTCGAAGCCGATATAGCCGATTGGCAGAATGTGCTCTATCGCACCGCGCCTCCCTCGCTAAAGGAGCGGCCCTTCACGGCGATCCCCTATCACCTCTGGGCCAATCGCGAGCCCGGAGCGATGGCGATCTGGTTGCAGGAGGTCTAGGAGAAAACCATGGCACGGCTGGAACTCAAGAGCATCGTCAAATCCTATGGCATCTACGAGGCCGTGCGCGGCATCAGCCTTGACATCGAAGACAATGAATTCGTCGTTTTCGTGGGCCCGTCGGGATGCGGAAAATCGACAACATTGCGCATGATTGCGGGTCTCGAACACATTACCGGCGGTGATATCGTGATCGGCGACCAGGTCGTCAACCGGCTCGGCCCGGGCAAACGCGATATCGCCATGGTCTTTCAGAACTACGCGCTCTATCCGCACATGACGGTGCGGGAGAATATTTCGTTCTGCCTGGAGCAGCAGAAGCTCGCCAAGAGCGAGATCGACGCGCGTATCATCAGGGCGGCGGAAACCCTGCATATCAGCGAGCTGCTCGGCCGGCGCCCGGGCCAGCTTTCGGGCGGCCAGCGCCAGCGCGTCGCGATGGGGCGTGCGATCGTGCGGAACCCGAAAGTCTTTCTCTTCGACGAGCCGCTGTCTAACCTCGATGCCAAGCTTCGCGTGCAGATGCGCACGGAGATCAAGCGGCTGCACCAGCTGTTGCCGACGACGACCGTCTACGTCACACACGACCAGGTCGAGGCGATGACCATGGCGGATCGTGTCGTGGTGATGAATGGTGGCATCATCGAACAGGCGGGACCGCCGCAGGCGCTCTATCATCGGCCCGTCAGCCAGTTCGTCGCCGGCTTCATTGGCTCACCGTCGATGAATTTCCTGTCCGCGACGCTGCTATCAGGAGAGAAGGGTCTCGTCGTCAAACTGACTGACGGTAGCGAGCTTCCGGTGCCTGAGGCGCGCGCCGGCGACTATGCCAGCCATGTCGGCAAATCAGTCGTGTTCGGGATCAGGCCGGAATCGATCACCGACCGCCAGGCCCGTCCTATGCCGACATCGAAGCTAAGATTGATCTTGTGGAGCCACTCGGGCCGGAGACCATGGTCTATTTCGGCATCGGCGAGGCAAGTCTTTGCGCCTGCATCGATCCCGAGAGCGGGCCCAGGCCGATGTCGACTATGCCGCTCTCGTTCAACATGAACCAGATGCATCTGTTCGATCCGGCGACCGGCCGGTCGCTGGCGCTTGCCTGAACTGCAAACACGGAAAGGCCGGCAACCGCGGGGTCGCCGGCCTCGTTGATCAGGCAGCCTGGCGGATCTTCGAAGGACGCGTGGCAGCGGCCTTCTCGACCATGGCGGTGACTTCGGCGCGGCGGGCACCCGAAAGCGGCAGGCGCGGCAGGCGGACGCGCTCGGAGCCGCGGCCCATGATCTGCTCGGCAAGCTTGATCGACTGCACGAGATCGTGTTCGGCATCGAGGTGCAGAAGCGGCATGAACCAGCGATAGATCTTGCGGGCCTCTTCCCAGTCGCCGCGTTCGGCGGCGGCAACGAGCTGCACGGATTCCTCCGGGAAGGCGCTGGTCAAGCCCGAGACCCAGCCCTTGGCGCCGAGCATCAGGCCTTCAAGCGCTACGTCGTCGAGACCTGCGAAGATATCGAAACGATCGCCGAATTCATTGATGAGATCGGTGAAGCGGCGCGGATCCGGCGCACTTTCCTTGACCGCCTTGATGTTCGGCACGTCGGCAAGCACCTTCAGCACATCGGCGCCGATATTGACGCGGTACGCCGGCGGGTTGTTGTACAGCATGATCGGCAGCGAGGTCGCTTCGGCGACGGTGCGGAAATGTGCAATCAGCTCTTCGGGCTTCGGCACATAAACCATGGCCGGCAGCAGCATAAGTCCGTCGGCGCCGAGCTTTTCGGCGTCGCGAGCATAGGCGACGGCACGGCGCGTGTCGAATTCGGACACGCCCGTCACCACGGGAACGCGGCCGTTGACGACCTCGACGGCAGCTTTCAAGATCGTGCGCTTCTCCTCGGGGTCCAGCGAGTTGTTCTCGCCACATGTGCCCATGACGATCAGTCCATTGACGCCATCGTTTACAAGCGCGTCCTGGACGCGCTGGGTCGAGGGCAAATCAACGGAAAGATCTTCGTTGAACTGTGTCGTTACGGCGGGAAATACGCCCTTCCATCCTGTGGTCATTGATCGAGCCTCGTTGAAATTAGTTGCCTTATATACAAACTGTCGACAAGATTCAATGATGTGAGCTTACAAATTTGAGGCCCCCCGAAGACCGACATTGCGGGAATCGGCCGAAACGAAATACAAGGCTCTAACGAAAGAGGGCGGACGAATGCGGAACGACGCGGAAAATGTGCGGGTGCGCGGCTCTGGCACGCAGAGCGTCTATGTGACGCTCAGGCGGGAAATCCTGTCGATGGCGCTGGAACCCGGCAGTCCGCTCGACGAGGTGCGCCTGTCGGAACGTTTCCGGATGTCGCGGACTCCCATTCGCGAGGCGCTGTTGCGACTCGCCGCCGACGGGCTCGTCACGACGCTCCCGAACAGGAACACGATCGTTGCGACAATCGATTTCGCAAGCCTGCCCACCTATTTCGAAGCGTTGACGCTGATGTACCGGGTGACGACCCGTGGCGCGGCGCAACGGCGAAACGGCGACATCATGAAGACCGTCCGCCGGCATCAGAAGGACTTCGCCGATGCCGTTGCCGCGCGCGATGCCTATGCGATGATCGAGGCGAACCGCGAATTTCACGTCGCGATTGCCGAACTTGCCGGCAATTCCTATTACACCGCCTTCTTCGCCAGGCTGCTCGACGAGGGCCGCCGCATCCTGCGCCTTTACTACTCGACATTCGACGACCGTCTGCCGCGCCAGTATGTCGACGAACACGAGGAGATCATCGCCGCGATCGAGGCCGGTGACGTCGAGCGGGCCGACCGCCTGGCGATCGCCCACGCCGGGCAGATCGTTCGCCAGATCCAGGAATATATCGCCCGCGACCTGGATCGGCCGGTGGCGATCAGCATGTCCTGATGCGACGAGAGCAATGAACCGTTCGAGCCTCAGGGGGCGAGGGGGCCGCTCTGCTCCCTGACCAAGGTCATCAGCCTGCGCAGGACAGCCGCCGATTGGCGGACACCGTCGTGCTCGAATTCGTTGGTCACCCATGCCTGCACGTTGGCGACGTGGCGCGCTGTTTCGAGCGAAAGCCCGGCATCGACATACATGTCGTCATGATAGATGACGGCGGCGACCGGCACCTCATTTACAGCGAGACGTGCCGGGGCATAGAGCGGCACGTAGCGCTCATGCGTGGCCAGCGCCTCGACACCCGCCCTGAAAGCCCTGAGCGAGCGAATTTCCTCGAACATCCAGGGATACATCATCTCCCCCGTCAACAGCAGCGGCCGCCGGTCGCCGGCAAAGGCCGGATGCTCGGCGCGGATGCGTTCGGCCGCCCAGGCACTCGGCGTCCCGGCCTGGCCATAGATGCTTTCCTGCAAAACGGCGAAGAGCGGATTGTCGTCATAGGAGGTCAGCGACATCACGGACGCGAGGAAGCGATCAGAGAGACGGTCTTCATTGGGACCGGAGAAAGCCTCGTCGACCAGCCAATGGATGTTCTCGTAACCCGGCGCCATGCCGAAATCGATGCCGATAGTCTGAAAGCGGCGAACGGATAGGCGATCGCCATCGGGCAGCCGCACCTCGTTGGCCTCGATATAGTCGGCGATCCGGCTGATGCGCTCGGCATCCCCGGGGTAGCGGCGGTAATAGGCGGCGTTCTTTTCGGCGACGCGCGGGTAGGTGCGCCGATAGACATCATCGGCCGTCGCCCCAAGGCCGGCAAGGCCGCCGGTGACATAACAGGCGGAAAGTCCCTCCGGCGCCTTCGAGAGATAGGTAAGCGTCAGGAAGCCGCCATAGCTCTGGCCGAGCGTCTGCCAGCGTCCGCCGCCGAAGACGGTTTTCCTCAGATGTTCGCAATCGGCAACGATGCTGTCGGCACGAAAGAGGGTGAGATAGTCGGCTGCGGCCCTGCCGTCGGCAAAGTGCTCCATCGTCGCACTTTCGATCCGGCTGCTGCGCCCAGTGCCGCGCTGGTCGATCAGGATAACGCGGTGCGTCTTCAGGGCTTCGGCAAGCCATGGCGGCCCGCCATTGCTCGGCCGCGGCGATTTTCCGCCAGGGCCGCCTTGCAGGAAAGCCAGCAACGGCAATGTTTCGCGACGGCGGGCGGGATCGCATACTTCGCGTGCGAAAACCCGGATCGTCTCCCCCTCCGGCTTCGACCAATCCAGGGGAACGTCGACCATATGATCGCGTATCAGCATGCCCGGTATGGTGTATTCGACCGCCATCGCCATCTCCTCATTTTTCATGTCGACATATTGCCTACAGCGGCATTAGTGTCGGTTCAAGCTGCAAGGCGAGGGCTTCATCGATCTGGAAGCGCAGGAAAAGCAGGAAGACAACATGTCATGGCAGCATACGGTACCCCGCATAACTGAGGACGAACGGCAGAACCGCCTCGCCAGGCTTCGCAAAATGATCGAAGCCGGAGGCTTGGCTGCCGTGCTTCTTGGACCGACCGAAAGCCTGCGTTACTTCACGGGGCTGGTCTGGCATCCGAGCGAGAGGTTCCTCGGCGCGCTCGTCACGCAAGCGACCATTTCCTACATCGTGCCGGGGTTCGAGCGCAGCCGTGTCGAAACGCTGCCGCATCTGCCGGGGGAAATCCTGGTCTGGGAAGAGGAGGAGAGCAGCGCCGCTCTCATCGCCCGCCTTGTTGCCCAGGGCGGCAGACTTGCCCTCGACGATGGTTTGCCGCTTTTCTTCTATCATGCATTGGCAGCGGAGATGGGCGAGGCGAGGCTTGCCGATGGCGGGCGACTGATCCGCGACCTGCGTTGCATAAAATCGGCCGCGGAGATTGCCCTCATTCAGTATGCGATGGACCTGACACTTGACGTCCACAGGCAAGTGCATGGGCTTTTGAAGCCGGGCATCAAATCATCCGAAGTGGTGGATTTCATCGACCGGCAGCATCGCCAGGCCGGCGCCGATGCCGGCTCGACATTCTGCATCGTCTCCTTCGGCGCGGCGACCTCGCTTCCGCATGGCGCCGACGGCGATCAGGTCCTTGGTCGCGACGACGTCATTCTCGTCGATACCGGCTGCCGGATCGACGGTTATCATTCCGATATCACCAGGACCTATATGCTAGAGGGCGGCAACAGCGCGTTCGAACGGGCTTGGTGGATCGAGCGCGAGGCGCAACAGGCCGTCTTCGACGCGGCCCGGATCGGCGCCGCCTGCTCGAGCCTCGACGATGCGGCCCGCAAGGTGCTTGCCAAACACTCCCTCGGCCCCGACTATCGCCTGCCAGGTTTGCCGCATCGCGCCGGTCATGGCCTCGGGCTCGAGATCCACGAGGAACCCTACATCGTTCGCGGCAACGACGCGCCGCTTGCCGCCGGCATGTGTTTTTCCAACGAACCGATGATCGTCTTCCCCGGGGAATTCGGGATCCGGCTGGAAGACCATATGTACATGACCGACGAGGGACCGTGCTGGCTCACCAATCCAGCGGCAGGACCGACCGAGCCATTCTCCTGAGCGGGCACCATCTCCTGCCCGCTCTCGTCCGGCAGATCCAGCAATATATTGCCCGCGATCTCGACCGACCGCTGGCGATCAGCCTATCCTGAAGCGACAGGATTCAAGAGGCGGAGGCTATCCCAGCCTGAACGTTGGCGATATGGCGGTTGGTTCTCGCGGCATCGGACATATCGACGGGACCCAGGGCTGCCTGCAATTCGATCGATAAAGTATTTCTTCGCAAACGTTACTTGCTTTCTGACGTAGTACAAGGTTGACTGCGGTTAAACCTGCAGTGTTGAGGATAGGATGATGGACTTGTTCAGAAAGGATGAGGATGACTCCGCGCAATTGCAGAAAATGACACTGAATGGTAGATATAGAAATATAGCAGCGATGCTTTCGGTTGCAGTGGTTGTCTTTTCTGTATTCTTGATATCGCTTGGCGCTTTAATCGAATTTTTTCAACCTGAGTTTTTTCCAAACGTCATTCTCGATGACGTCCCTTTGCACTACATCGCCTGGTTCATGATTACCTTCGGGATAACTATCGTTGTCATCAACGTGATTTTGGCAGCAAGACGGGAGATCGATCAAGAGAGAGCAGAAAAGATGCTTCCATCGGATATGGTCGAGATCAAAAGGCAGGCTTTGCGTGACCTGCGGACGCATCGAAACTGGTATGCGCGATCCTCCAGGGTGAATCAGTATCTCTGGAATTTTCTCACATTGGGGATCATCGTTCTGAGCGGCCTCTCTTCATTATTTTCGGCTTATGGCACGATTATCCCCCAATGGCTCCCAATGGCGACCTCCGCGCTCGTGGCGCTTTTCGGCACGATCATTGTTCAATTCCGCATCCGGGACGTCTGGCAATTGAGAGAGCAGGGAAGGGTCGAAGCGGAGATGCTCGTCGCCGAGGCTCATCTCATTGACATAACGGATGAGCTAGCGACGCTCAAACAGGCCGTCGCTCTTAGAAAGCGCGCTCATGCGCTGGAGATGAAGCAACTCAACCAGTTCTTTGTAGGGACCACCGCAGCCAATCCCTGAGCCCTTGTCGGCATTCGGCGGCGGGATCGACCGAGCCGTTCTCCTGAGCGGGCGCCATCTTGCCCGCTCAGGTAAGCCAGCTCACCCGCGCTAGAGCCTTTCCGGGTTAGATTGAAGCATTCTGCCGGAGCAGATTTTCGTCAGGGCAGAGGCGATTGGCGACGGGCATACCTCCCGGTACGTCCGAGCCGATCGCCTTTGATCCTGGCGGAAAGATGCCCGGCCCTTCGGGTTGGCTGAAACGGGCCAGCTGATCGACCGGCCGGCTTGGCCGTAGAACTGG